>JAUWVD010000033.1 GCA_030617585.1 Candidatus Methanophagales archaeon | reverse complement strand
CCAGTAGAAACACCAATGCTGGTATCCCACTTAGAAAGTCCGAGGCTGGCATACTTCTATCATTTCCTCCGCTATTTTTACCAATCGAAGCCAGGTATTCACCGCTGCTCTTAGCCTTACTACATCATCACCACATATATGAATACCCAATTTAGTCCCTTTGAGCTCGATGTTAACAAAGGAACGCTTTTTATCTGTCTCATCAGCCCGCTCCTCTTTTACAGCCTCATATACCGCTTTTAGTTTCGCCACATCATCATCGAACTCAAATTCCGCTTCGACTCTCATTAGAAACATCAGGGAAGTCTGATCAAAACGTTATTAAACTGCTTTTACTTGTTTCACTATCACTTCCGATCTCTCCCTCCTCATTGCTCGATATCCGCAATATGGGCATCGTACCCCCCGGTACACGTTATTGTCTATTTCCACATGCCTTTTGCATCTCATGCAATAGTAACCCATAGTATCTTTGACTATCCTCCTAGTTCTCCTTCCGCTTCCATCGTCTCTTTACCTACAATGCCTATTGCTGTACCTTTTTCAACTGCCCTTTTAAGTGCCCGCTGTGACGCTAGCCCCAGTGGGGTCTGAGGGACATAAGTCCCACCGGAGAACGTGTAGCCGCATTTTGCACATTTCCATATCCCGGTACCGATCCTTTTCACTGACCCCCTTTCGCATTTGGGGCAATTATGTGCCGCATGTGTCCGCTCTTCTACTGCTACAACAGCTTTTCTTATTCGTGTACCATAGCGTACGCCAAACCTACCTGCGGATTTCGTCTTTCGTCCCTTGCTTCTCTTCTGCTTCTTCGCCATTTTTCCGTTTATAACTTCAAATTACACACATAAACTTCCCTTCTTGATAATTGAAATAAGGGAGTAATATATATTTATTCTAATCTAATTCTGAAAATGAGATTATCCGACTTGAATTTGGGAATAGAACTGGAGCCTATTGTTAGGGACCTGGAGTTATATCCTCCACAGGAAGAGGCGATGAAAGCGGGCTTGCTTGACACTGCCAATAATTTCGTTATCTCGTCACCAACCGCAAGTGGAAAGACGCTGTTAGCGGAATTGGTGATGTTAAAATCGATATTGCGAGATTCAGGTAAATGCCTTTATGTCGTGCCTCTGAATGCATTAGCGTACGAGAAATACCAGAATTTCAAGGGTGAATACAGCTCTGTTGCCACCGTTGGCATATCAACCGGCGATTATGAAAGCACTTCCAGATATCTCGAAAAATACAACATTATACTATTGACTCTGGAGAAACTGGATTCGCTCACGCGATTAAAGCCCGCGTGGTTAAGCGATATTTCAGTTGTTGTTGTGGATGAGGCGCATGTGCTGGGGGACGAGAAGAGAGGCCCGAGGTTAGAGGGCGCTTTGGCAAGATTCATGAGCTTTAATCCGTCCGCGCGGATCATCGCTTTATCCGCAACCATGTCGAACGTAGAGGAGTTTGGAAACTGGCTGCATGCCGTTGTAATAAAGTCCGAGTGGCGACCGGTGCCATTAAAAGAGGAAGTATTTCTGGCTGAGGACGACCGGGCGATATTAACACGAGTGACAGAAGAGGTGAAAGAGGACGCACAAGTTCTTGTTTTTGTGAATACAAAGAGGGGCTCTGCCTCTTTCGCGAGAAAGGTCGCAGCGCAGTTAAAGCTGAGAAATGAGGAATTGGACAAACTCGCAGAACGTGTGGATGTCGGTGTGGACGATCTTGCAGAGATGGTTAGATTTGGCGTTGCATATCATAACTCATGGCTGCATCCAGAGCAGCGGAGAGCGATAGAAGACAGTTTCCGGAACAGGATATTGAAAGTTATCTGCTGCACACCAACCCTGGCAATGGGGGTCTCTTTACCTGCAAAAATGGTCATTATCAGGAATTATAAGTTCTTCACGCCCGGTAGGGGCGTTGAGCCGATGCCCGTATGCTGGGTGAAGCAGGTATTTGGTCGTGCCGGAAGACCCGAGCATGATACGTATGGACTAGGGCTAATAGTAGCAAAAAACGAGGATGAACTCGAAGCAATAGAACGTGTATATATAAATGGCGAATTAGAGCGTATAGAATCGCGATTCTCGAACGATACAATGACTGAGCAGGTTCTTGCAACTATTGCTGGCGGTGCACATCGTATAGATCAAGTCTACGAGTTTCTCGACTGCACCTTCTATGCGCATCAAAATGGCGGAGAAATAGGATTCGTGAAAGCGGAACTGGACAGCATACTAGAGGGGCTGACAAGAGCAGGTTTCATAGAGATGGACGGCGATAGTATACGGGCAACCAAATTCGGAACGCTTTCTTCAAGGTTGTATTTATCGCTGAACTCGGCATTGGAACTGCGAGAAGGGATAACCGCTTTAAGCGATAGCAGGGCATCGGATTTTGACCTCCTGCTACTGGTGGCTAAATGCGAAGAAGTCATTCCGCTGAAGGTAAAGAATGCAATGGAAATAGCAGGTAGCTTTAGTGATAATCACGAATGGCTGTATAACGGCGCACATGCGTTGGGTAGTGCTATCATTGCACACGCATGGATAGATGAACTCACGTATCCCAAGTTAAAAGAACTGTTTGGAACATATCCGGGTGAGATACACAACAACATATACGTCCTGGGGTGGATAGGCTATGCTGCGTCAAGAATGGCAGAGTATCTTCAGGATGATGAGATGTATGCGCGTCTAAACATGTTAAAGGATAGGATCAGGCATGGAGTTAAAACGGAATTGCTTAGATTGGTATCGATAAAAGGCGTTGGACGGGTAATAGCAAGGCGATTATATTCGGCAGGGTTTCGGAATGAAGAAGAAGTGGCAAATGCTGACTTAGAGCGGCTGGGTGGAGTTCATGGAGTGGGTGCGAAGCGAGCTGCGAAGATAAAGGAAGAAGCAAAAAGTTTTAGCCTTAGAAAGCAGTAAAAGAAATAAAGAACATTTGAGGTGATAAAAATGGGAGAAGAGATAGAACTGGTATTAGATAAGTATAGAACGGCGGGAAGGATTCTGGCAGAGGTAAGAGAAGAGGCGAAAGCGAGAATAGAAGAAGGGGTTTTATTATTAGATGTTGCGGAATTCGTTGAGAACAGGATAAGAGAAAAGGGAGGGGAACCCGCATTCCCGTGTAATATATCGAGGGACGAGGAAGCAGCACATGCTACACCTGCGATAGACGACAATGCGGTCTTTGGCACGGAAATTGTGAAACTTGATATTGGTGTTCATGTAGACGGATATATAGGAGATAGTGCAGTGACAGTAGATTTAAGTGGTAAGAACGATGAACTGGTGAAAGCGTCCGAAGCGGGGTTAAAGGCTGCGATAAAGATAATTCGTGACGGTGTAAGCACAGTTGAAATAGGTGAAGCAATCGAGAACGCTATAAGAGAACATGGCTATAAACCCATCGTTAATCTCACAGGACATGGTCTCGCGAGATATGATGCCCATGCGGCACCTGCAATACCAAATGTAAAGCATAAAATGGGCGTGGTATTAAGGGAGAACGAGGTTGTTGCGATAGAGCCATTTGCGACGGATGGTGTAGGTAAAGTAGCAGAGCATGGAACTGCGGAGATATATAGTCTAATAAAAGCGAAACCGGTCAGGATAAAAGAGGCGAAGAAGCTGTTGGAAGAGATAAAGAAATATCAAGAGTTGCCATTTGCTAAGCGATGGCTGCCAAGAGAGCGGCTAGATTTAGCATTCCGGACGTTAGAAAGTACAAAGGGGATATTAAGAGGATACCCAATATTAAAAGAAGAAGGGAACGGGCTAGTTTCTCAGGCAGAGCATACAATAATAGTGAAAAAGGAAGGTTGTGAAGTGACCACAAAACTACCCTAGCATATTTCTTTCTTAGTAAAGGTTCTTTCTTTGGAAAAGAAAGAAAGTTTTATGATAGAAATAGACGGCTCAGTTGGTGAGGGTGGTGGGCAGATATTAAGAACTGCAATTGCTCTTGCGGCAGTAACAGGAAAAGAAGTTGAAATAGAGAACATAAGGGCAGATAGGCCAAAACCAGGGCTTTCCGCACAGCATTTGCATGCTGCGAAAGCGGTAGAGAAACTGTCGGGTGGTGTGATAGAGGGGCTGGAGTTGCGTTCTTCACGGTTGAAATTCTCGCCTGCGGAGTTAAAAGGATTTGTGGGTGAAATAGATATAGGCACTGCAGGAAGCGTAACGTTATTATTGCAAGCTCTTATACCTGTTGCGCTTTTTGCCGATCGCGAGACGATTGTGCGTATAAAAGGTGGAACCGATGTTAAATGGTCTCCCCCGATTGATTTTTACACTAATGTGTTTCTCAAAGCGATTCGTGAGATGGGCTGTGATGTGCAACTAAGCTTGAAGAGGCGGGGTTATTATCCCAAGGGTGGCGGATTAGTGGAAGTTAGGATAGCTCCTTCGCATCACATGAAAGGAATTGCTTTTACGGAGCGAGAAAGAGGAGGGCCCATAAAAGGAGTTTCTCATTCCTGTGGTCTCCCCTCTCATGTTGCCAAAAGGCAGGCGAAAGCTGCGGAAAGGAGATTGCATGAATACGATACCGCAATAGAGATAGAGATAGAAGAGGGAGGGGAGAGGACGACTGGCTGTGGCATAACTTTATGGCGTGGCTACAAAAGTGGTAGCGCAGTGGGAGCGAGAGGAAGAAGAGCGGAACTCGTTGGCGAAGAAGCGGCAAGAGCGTTTTTGAAGGTGTCCAAATCAGCATCAACTGTTGATGTCCGCCTTGCCGATCAGCTTATTCCTTACATTGCGCTCGCAGACGGTAAATCGGAGATGAGTGTTAGAGAGGTGACAGGGCATCTGGAAACGAACATGTACGTGACGAAGAAATTTTTGGATGTTGAATTTGAGATAGAGAAGGGGGATGTGTTCGTGATCAGGAAGGGTGGGGCGTAATTACTCAATAACATCCAAATTCAATTCAAAGCACGAATTTCGAAATTGAAAGAAAAAGGGAAAAAATAGGCGTTACTTGTGGTTAATTAACGTCACTACGCAAGATCATCAGTAACTTTCTTCGCGCCATTCGCGATCGCTTCCTCTACAGATGCCAGATCCTTCATTATAAATGTCCTTTCCTTTTCCTTTTCTGTAGAGTCGATCGAATTTCTAAGTATTGGTGCATACTTCTTAAATCTGTCTATTGAGACCAGATAATCCGAGGTATCCTCAATTTTGACAGTTTCAAAGCCTTTCTCCATGAGATATTTCGTTACCGTATCCATCTCCTCCGCGTTTTTAAGCTCAAACCGATATTTCGCGCGATTGTAATAATCCGCCAAACCCATAAAGAGCTCTCGATCGCCGAAAAAATACTTGAAACACCACAGATCACCTATTTTAAATATATTTATTCTTTCCTTCACTCCAGACGTTTGTTCACTCATTTTGTTTCACCTTTCTTCTTATTCTTCAGTTGCTACACTAAGATCTAAGAGATATCATAGTATAAAAAAGCAATATATAAATTTTAGCTTTTTTATCCTCTGATCAGAGATGTACTTCTTGATGCAAAAATTTGTTGATGGCGATCGTATACGGATAAAGAAGGAGACGAACAGTGCAGTTTATGAGGGCGTTGTAATGCCAACTGCGTCAACAGACATTGTTATAAAACTCGATAGCGGCTATAATATAGGGATAAGACCGGGAAATGCGGAAATAGAGGTTATAAGAAGCGCAGAAAGATTGAAAGGCGAGCGAAAAGCTGAGATAAAAGCAGTAAAAGAAGGTATTCCCTTTTTGTCCATTCTCTCAACTGGTGGCACTATTGCTTCAAAAGTGGATTACAGAACTGGCGCGGTTTCGCCCCAATTCTCCACGGATGATATACTCGATGCGATCCCGGAATTAGGAGAAATAGCGAACATCAAAGGAAAGGTAGTTTATAGCATCCTTAGCGAGAATATGCGTGCAGAATACTGGCAGAGACTCGCAGTGGAAGTCTACAACGAGATAAATAACGGTGCAGACGGGATAATTGTTACGCACGGCACAGATACAATGGGCTACACTGCTGCCGCGTTGTCTTTTATGGTGCAAACTCCGGTGCCAGTCGTTCTTGTGGGTTCGCAACGTAGTTCTGACCGTCCGTCCAGCGATGCGGCAATGAATGCGATCTGTGCCGCGAAAGTGGCTTGCAGCGACCTTGCAGAAGTAGTAGTAGTGATGCATGGCAGTACCTCAGATGATTTCTGTCTCATTCACCGGGGCACGAAAGTGAGGAAGCTGCACACGTCCGCGAGGGATGCTTTTCAATCGGTAAATGGCATTCCAATAGGAAAGGTGTATTATAACGCAAGAGATATAGAACGGATAAGGTTTGAGTTCGACACGGAATATAATAAACGAGCAGAGAACGAATTAGAGCTGCGGGACAAGTTTGAGGATAAATGCGCCCTCATTAAATATTACCCTGGTGCCGACCCGGCAATACTCGCGTTCTTTATATCGCAGGGCTACAAAGGCATAGTATTAGAAGGGACGGGTTTAGGGCATGTTTCTGCCGATTGGATTCCCGGCGTGGCGAGAGCGATAAAAGATGGCGTACCGGTGGTGATGACTTCTCAATGCTTATATGGGTCTATTTGTGATAGGGTGTATGACACAGGTCGTGATTTACTCCATGCCGGGCTGATAGAGGGTGCGGATATGCTACCGGAGACAGCTCTGGTGAAGTTGATGTGGGTCCTCGGTCAGACAACAGAGATGGAAGAAGTGAGACGATTAATGCACGAGAACATAGCAGGGGAGATAACAGGTAGGAGTGTAATCACTCATATTTAGACGGGCATTTGACCAGCAATTGCGTTGCATTCATGTGATAAGGGGTAGTCGGCACACCTATGGCAACCACCTTTTGTCGATCCGTAAAGCTCTGAGGTGGGACACCAGTGTATGTCACCGCGATAGTAGCTTCGCCGTCCGTAATAGTAAAGAGCAACGAACCATCATCGCCCCACTCTATAGACCCCTTAGTAATATTGGCTAAAATTTGTACTTCTCTGCCGATATAGCTCTCATCGCCTGCGATCTCCGAGACCGTAGAATACGGATTAACATAAGATGTAAAAGTGTCAAATGCAAGAATCGCACTCACCGCGATCAACAGGGCAGCGATTATATAAACAGGTTTCAGTTTCATTTTTCTTCGCTCTCCCCTGCCTCCAAATCGGCTATTCGCGTTCTAAGCGTAGCCAGCCGCCTGCTGAGCCATACAAAGACCACTAACAGGGTTGTCCAGTAAATAACAGAAACGATGAATACTTCATACATTTTACTTTTTTAAAAATTAAATTAGATACCTCCTTTTTCGTAGATTAATGCGTTTACTCGGTTTTCTAACGACCAGACATTGAGTGCGATTATCAAAAGATATACGAAGATTATAGAAGCTGCTATGAGGCTTAAGAATAACGTTGCGATCATCGGATCGGTCATAAATATCTCAGTCGGAGTGGCAATCTTAGGATGAAGTGTGGGTAACATAATTATAGAGAGATAACTCAGCGGTATAGTAAAGAAAGCCAGAATATTATACACCGCGCCTATTACACCCCTTTTCTCCACCTCGCCGATGGAGTGTCTTATAGAAATATAGCCCGCGTATGCAATCCAGAGAATAAGTGTAGTTGTTTCTCTTGGGTCCCAGTTCCAATAGCTACCCCAGGCGGCTTTCGCCCAGATCGAACCGGAAACAAGAGCGATTGCACCATATACCAAGCCTAAGATAGCCGACACCTCTGCCACTCTATCGTATGCATGCTTTCGTTTTGTCAGGAAGGCAATGCTTGCGACAAGAGAAAGAGCAAAAGCGAGGTAGCAAGCCCATGCAACGGGCACATGCAGATATACAATCCGGTAAAGGTCGCCCATAGTCGCTTCCGGCGGTATCCAGACATAAGCCGCATAAGATGCTACTACGCTCAAAGCTGCGCCGATGTAAAGGAGTATATCTCGCTTCATCTTTTAGTTCGCCCTCTGCTATTTTTTTCTTTAGTATTTATCTTTTTAAAGGATATTGATTAATTAGATTTATCCTTCTCTTAATCAACATCCCGTCACCCTCTAATTCGCTCCAAGCCTCGCGTAATCGCCGCTCGCTTTCTTCATTCACGAGCGCAACGAAAGAAGGCCCTGTCCCTGATAAGCTCACTCCTTTCACTCCACATTCCAAAGCCTTTAGCATCGGCTCAGGGTCGAAATTCAGCGCTGAACAATACAAAAAACCATTTAACGTCATCGCATCTTCAAATTTATCTGTCAACGCCAATTCATACGCAAGGTTCACCCACGGTGCGATTAATCTTGACCGTTTCACATCGGTATCAGCCGTAAACGCTTGCCTTCTCGGAACGAGAATAAGAACTTCTGATTCCTTCTCCACCCGCTTTACCAACTCCATCTTTTTATTGTCTGTTATTACTATCCCGCCAAGTAAAGAAGCGCAAGCATCGTCAAAGGCGCCGGTTATAGACACGCCAACATCAAGAGCAGCTTTTACACCTATTTGTATCGCATCCAGCGCACTTATTTCCGCTTTCGATTCTTCTCCCAGAGCATCAAGGGTAGCAACAACAGCGGCATTTGCGGCTGCACTGCTGCTCTTCAATCCACTTCCCATCGGTACTTCGCTTCTCGTCTTCACATAACCACGTAGCGGCAAATCGAACTTCCTCAGTACTAACTCCACGCATCGCTCTACCAATCTAGTATCCCCTGCTTCCTCTTCTATTTCACCACCTATGCCTCTAAAATCATCGCCAAGCTCCACTTCCGCATACGTCCATAGATCAATGCCAAAAGCAGACCCTTTGTAGGTTGCTATTGCGTTTATTATAGTCCCCGCGCCACTTGCTTTTCCATAGCCCTTTGTGCCACTCATTCTTGCGTCCACCACATTATCTAAAGACGTTAGGAGAAAAAATTAAAGCGTTAATTATTTATGCTTGTGATCTCATACCCTCCTCTTGTTGATAGTAAAAATTAGAGAGGAGAAGAGCGGAAATGGCAAAAAGGGTTGTTATTGTAGGTGGTGGTATTGCTGGGATATACGTGTTGAGGAGCTTACTTGCAAGGAAGAGCGATGTAGATGAAGAGATGGACTTCACCGTATTAAAGCGAGAGAAAAGCGGCTGGGTCTCTACTTGTGGATTACCTTTTGCTTTGCGTGGTTGGTATGAGATAGAAAGAACAGAAATAAACAAACCGCAGTTTTTCCTTGATCAGGGCGTTGATTTCAGAACTGAGACAGAGGTAGCAAAGCTAAATTTAGATGAGAGCAGTTTGGTTCTTAAAACAGGCGAGGAGCTAAAATACGATTATCTCGTTATTGCGACTGGAAGAAAGCAGGAAGTGAAAGAAACGATACTCGAAGGTGTTTACACTTTTAATAACGAGGAGGATGCGGAAAAGATAGAAGCAGCCCTGAGTCTTGAGGAAGTAGAAAACGCATATATTCGTGGTCGTGGTATTATAGGATTGCAAGCGGCAGCAGCTTTCTCGACAAGGGGATTA
>JAUWVD010000044.1 GCA_030617585.1 Candidatus Methanophagales archaeon | reverse complement strand
GTATTCAAAATATGAGATAAATAGCGATGGTGATATTATGATGCAGGACCTGGTAACAGAGAAATGGGAGGACTTTCTGAAGAAGTATTGCTGGGACAGGATCATAGAGCTATCGAATTATTACCCGGAACGGCGTAGTTTGCTCGTTGTATTCTCTGACGTGGACATATATGACTCTAATCTTGCCGATATGCTTTTGGAAGACCCGGACGTAACGATAGAATCTGTAACTCGCGCTTTACGGGAAATGGATATTCCCACTGGAGTCACTCTCGATGGGGCTAATGTTCGAATAATAAAGCTTCCAAAGAAGGTAAAGATACGAGACATCAGAAGCAATGACATAGGCAAGCTGGTGGGTATAGAAGGATTAGTAACAAAGGCGACAGAGGTAAGGCCGCGGGTAATAGAAGCGGTATTTGAATGCCCTTTTTGCGGGCATATCTTCTCGCTTGGGCAGAGCGGAAGGCAATTCCGAGAGCCGATGGAGTGTGAGAAAGAGAGTGGCGGATGTGGACGAAAAATACAGCGGTTCAAGCTATTGGTGGATCAGTGCAAATTCGTAAATGCACAAAAGGTAAGGTTACAGGAATCGCCCGAGGAATTGAGGGGTGGCGAATTACCACAAACTTTAGACGTTAATCTGGAAGATGACATCTCCGGCGAAATATCGCCCGGCGACCGGATTGTTGTTGTTGGTATTCTCAGGTCATACCAGAGGATGACACAATTTGGGAAGACTCCGTTCTTTGACATATATCTGGATGGCAATTCGTTAGAGGTGAAAGAGGAAGCATTTGAAGAGATAGAGATAACAGATGATGACGAGCGAGAAATAATGGCGCTTAAAAATCAGCCGGGAGTATATGAGAAGCTCGTAGGAAGTATTGCACCCTCTATATATGGCTACCAGGAGATAAAAGAAGCGATGGTACTCCAACTGTTCGCGGGCGTTCCAAAGGATTTGCCGGATGGGTCGCGGGTAAGAGGCGACATACACCTGCTTCTCGTTGGTGATCCGGGAGTTGCAAAGAGTCAATTACTCACATACTTAGTGAAGTTAGCACCTCGAGGCTTATATACGGGTGGTAAAACTAGCTCTGCGGCTGGACTTACCGCAGCAGCCGTTAGGGATGAGTTCGGAGAAGGGCGGTGGACTTTAGAGGCTGGGGCTTTGGTACTTGCAGACAAAGGGATAGCCGCGGTCGATGAGATAGACAAGATGCGAAAGGAGGACCGGGATGCACTCCATGAGGCAATGGAGCAGCAAACTGTTTCTATCGCAAAAGCTGGGATAATGGCACGGTTGAACTCAAGATGTGCCTTGTTAGCTGCTGCAAATCCGCTCGGGGGACGGTTTAATAGATACGATCCCATTTCAAAGCAGATAAATATGCCTCCTACGCTCGTGTCTCGATTCGACCTCATATATACTATGATGGACAAGCCAGATGAAGAGCGGGATACGAGGACCGCCGAGCATATAATAAAGACGCATTACGCCGGTGAACTGCTTGCACGGCTTAAGAACGTAGGTAAAGTGGGTGAGGGAGGGGAGGAGCGGTTAAGAGAGCAGATGCGGACTATGGAGCCGGCGGTAAAGAGCGAATTATTCAGGAAGTATGTGGCATGGAGTAAGCGGAATATATTCCCCGTGATGACCGAAGAAGCGAAGAGTAAGTTTATGGCGTTTTATATCGGACTTCGGAGGCAGGGCTACGAGGACGAAGAGGCGCCCGTTCCTGTAACCGCCCGTCAGTTAGAAGCATTAATACGGCTGGGCGAGGCAAGTGCGAGAGCGCAGCTAAGTGATAAAATAACTGCGGATGATGCGGAACGCGTGATTAACGTGACTACATACTGCCTGAAGCAAGTTTTTGTTGACCCGGAAACGGGCAAGCTGGATACAGACTGGGTAACTGTTGGCACAACTAAGACTCGGAGGGACCGGGCGCGGTCAATACGGGAGATAATAAAGGAGTTGGAGAACGAATACGGCGAGGAAGTGCCGCTAGAGGAGGTGCTCGATCTCGCGGAGGAGGAAGGGATGGAAAGAGGAAAGGCGGAGGACATAATAGAAGTGATGAAACGTGATGGGTTACTCTTCTCTCCGGGCAGTGGAGTGATTAAGTTCGTGAGATAGGTATCTGCTCAAAAAAAAAACCTATGGATTTTTGAGCAGAAAATGCGAAATTTAAAATGCAAAATGCAATTTAGCTAACCACAAGATTACGCGGATTTCCACGAGAAAATAATATTACTGATAATATAATCGAAATGACAGAAGCAATAAAGGAACTCCTCTATACGTACTACATCCAGCCTATAATCGGCGATACGGGCTACAATCCGATAAACACAATAACATGGGCCTTAATGCTGGGCTTAATGGTTTTTGTATTATGGAAAATACTGAAAAAGCTCGGGATAGTGATAGACAAACGTTTCGTCGCTGCTGTATCGCCTTATATATTCGTTGCCGCAAGCCTGAGGGTAATGGAAGATGCCGATTGGTTCTTGCCTCCTATAAAATTCATGCTGATCACACCGCTAATCTATTTCCTTATATTCTTCTGCTGTGTCGCTATACTGGTAATATTAAGGGTATTGTCCGGACCGAACAGAATAAACGATTATGTGATGGTCTTTGGTCTGATCGGGGTGCTATGGTTTATCGCAGACCTGACGATTTTATTGCGTAATGAGGCGATAGTTAACCTCTGGGTTCTTTTTGCGGTTATCGGCATTTCCGGCATGATAATGCTCGTAATCTATGTGCTTGGGGCTAAGCTCCATGCGAAGTTTCTAACAGAATCGCTGAATGTATCAGTATTAACCGCGCATTTACTCGATGCTTCTTCTTCTTATATCGGGATTGATCTTCTTGTTCCCAGTTACAGTGGGAAGCATGTGATAGAAAGAATGATAGTAGAGTATACAGGCTCCGCAGCCGGAATGTTCCTACTCAAACTTGGAATACTCATTCCCGTGCTGTATCTATTGGATATTTGCTTTGAGGAGCAAGAGATAGAGCTAAAGAATCTCGTTTTGTTGGTCCTTATCACTATTGGTCTTGCCCCGGCAGTGAGAAATACGCTCAGGATGATATTGGGGGTATAGCAGAAAATGCAAAGGGCAAAGGGCAAAGGGCAAAAGGCAAAAGCGAAAAACGAAAAACTTAAATAGCTTCTCAACCTTGTATAAGCTGATAAAAATGGTAGATAAAACGAAAAAATGGGCAATAGTTATGGGGTTAATCTTGATAGGCGTAGTCATGAGTGCGGGCTGTGCCGATAAAGCAGAACAGGAGCAGGCACCTTCAGCACCGGCGGGGGAAGTTACAACAACTCAACCATCAACTGATGAAACACTTACCGCACCAACGAGTAGCGAATCGTTGATCGATCTTTTGGGTAAGGCGAAAGGTATAAGCGTTAAATATGATATGGTGACGACAGACAATGGAGAGATAGTATCGACAGGCACGGCATGGTTAAAGGGGAATAATAGGAGGATAGATACGACAGCGGAAGGGCAGGCTATGGTTATGATAGTGAACGGAGACGATCAAGTGTCGTATATGTATCAACCAGACGAGAACAAGGCATTGAAAACGGTGCTCGATGAAGTTCCAGAATCGGTAACCGGGGATGTAGAAGCTCTTATGGACTTAAATCCGGCGATTATCGGCACCGAAACAATAGATGGTATGCGCTGTACAGTTATCGAATATGTAGTCATGGAGAAACCGGAAGAGGTAAAGATAAAGCAGTGCATATGGCTAAAGTACGGGCTACCTGTTCAAGTGGAGATGACGTCACCTTTGGGTACTTCGAGGACCGAGATGAAGAACTTCGCTTTTAGCGACATTCAAGACAGCACGTTTGAACTACCAGCGGGTGTGGAGATAATAAACCTTTCAGACATGTTTGACATGTCTACGCTACCGGACGGGGCATAAGTGGATGTGAAAAAGAAAGGGAGGTGAAAAAATGGTAAAAACATCTATGGGTTTAGAAGAGAATATAGCTGGAGTTCTATGCTATGTTTTAGGTTGGATAACCGGCATTGTCTTCCTGGTGCTGGAGAAGGAGAATAAATTTGTTCGGTTTCATGCGATGCAATCTATCGCAACGTTTCTGCCACTGATGGTAATAGCGTGGATAACAAATTTGATATTCATGTGGATACCGTTCATCAGCTGGGCGATTTCAACGTTGATATGGATTTTGGTGCTAATCCTCTGGTTGATACTAATGTTCAAAGCGTATCAGGGAGAGATGTATAAGTTGCCGATTGTAGGAAACTTTGCAGAAAAACAAATAGGATAGGAGAAAAGTATAAATAAAACTTCTCTCTTTTTTATTTTTATCGTTTCAATTCTAATTTTAGATTTGAGCTTTACTTGTTAAATCAAAAAGTGCTTAAAAAGCAAAAATTATAAATCTAATCGTTCCTTGATATAGACACTATTACTAGAAACAAATGAAGATACCAATAGATAAGCCAGTCTTGGTAACCTCTGCATTGCCCTATGTCAACGGCGAGTGTCATATAGGGCACCTCAGGACTTATGTACCTGCGGATATATACGTGCGGATGCTCAGAAAGATGGGTCATGACGTCATTTTTATAAGCGGCTCGGACACGCATGGCACGCCGATTGTGCTGAGTGCAGAAGCGGAAGGGATCGCACCCGAAGCAGTTGTAGCGCGATTTCATGATCATTTCAAGCGGATATTCAAAGCACTGAATGTTGATTTCGACTATTATGGACAGACCAACTCGGAATGCAACCATAAGAGGACAGGAGAGATAGTGAAGAAGCTGATAGATAGCGGCTATGTATATATGGAGGAAACGAAACAGGCGTTCTGCAATACCTGTGGTCGGTTCCTACCGGATAGATATGTGGAAGGCGAATGTCCCTACTGTGGCGCAAGTGCGAGAGGGGATGAATGTGACCAGGGCTGTGGTAAGCATCTCGAGCCGGGCGAGATAATAGCGCCGAAGTGTAAGATTTGCGGAAACGAAGCGGTTTTCAAGGTGCAGGAGCACTTCTTCTTCCACCTTTCCAGCTTCGCCGATTTCCTCGCCTCTTATTTAGATAATTTAGGTGGCACACGTAACGCCAGGAATTACGCACGGGAATGGGTAAAGAAGGAACTGCGGGACTGGTGCATAACGCGGAAGCTGGACTGGGGCGTGAAATTCCCGGGGCGGGATGACCTGGTAGTTTATGTCTGGGTTGACGCGCCTATCGGGTATATATCATTTACAGAAGAATTAATGGGCGGTGATGAGCGTAAATGGCGAGAATATTGGAAAGAAGACGGAGCTACCATAGTCCATTTCATCGGCACGGACATCATATATCATCACTGTATATTCTGGCCTGCGATGCTAAAAGGTGCGGGCTATTCGCTGCCAGATGCCGTTGTTGCTTCCGGTATGGTGAAAATAGATGGCCGGACATTTTCAAAGTCGCGGGGTGACGTGGTCTGGACATCGGAGTTTCTGGAACGATTCCATCCGGATACATTGAGATATTATTTGGTAGCGCAATCGAGCCACACGAAGGAGCTGAATTTTTCCTGGAACTCCTTCTTCTTGCGTGTGAACAATGAGTTAGTGGGGATACTGGGTAACCTTGTTCATCGAGTGGTGTCATTTGCGTATAAGAATTTCGGCGTGGTTCCCGAAGGCGAGATAGAAGAGGCGGTCATTACTAAGATAACTGAGACACGCGAAGAAGCAATAAATGCGGTGGAGGAATACGAATTCAAGAAGCTCGTTGACGCAGTAATGAAACTTGCGGACTTCGGCAATGGTTATTTTCAACGAGAAGAGCCCTGGCATTTGATAAAAAAGGGCGATAAAGAACGAGAACGGGGTGGCGAGATAATAAAGAACGTGCTACAGATGCTGAAAGCAGTTTGTATCTTGTTAGAAGCAGTGATGCCAGAGAAGATGGCAGAGCTGTGGTCGCAATTGGGCATGGAAAGCGATTTGCAGTCTGTAAAGCTTGATGAGTTGACAGTGCCGATAGCGAGTGGCCAAGAGCTGAAAAAGCCGCAGATGTTGTTCGAGCGCGTGGAAGAGTGAAAGTAAAGCAAAAATTCAGCAAGCAAAGTCAAAGTTCAGCATTTCTAAACCCTTTTATATTCGCTTTGCCAATTGTTAAAGTATAGGAGGGCATCATTATGAAAATATCAATGGACATCGAGCTAGAAGACATCCCCGGTCAGTTAGTGCATGCATTGGAGCCGGTATCCGATTTTGGAGGGAATATACTCAGCGTATTGCATCAGCGGGATAAAAAGACGCCCTCTGGGAGAGTACCAGTTCAACTAGTGGTTGAGATAGAAGAAAAGAGATTGGATAAATTGGTAGATGGGTTAAAGGGAAAAGGCATGAACGTGGTACGAATAGGGAAAGAGAGACTGAAAGAATCAATGGTTGTTTTACTCATTGGGCATATAGTGCATTCTGATATGCGGGAGACGATAGACAGTATAGACAGCACGGGATTTGCGGAAGTGGTAAAGCTATCACTCTCAATGCCTGGTGTGGATAAGAAGTCCTCGGCTTCGGTAACACTCAGTGCGATAGGCGAAGACGAGCTGAACGAAGCATTAGCTATCCTGGAAGAGGCGACTAACAAGAAGGACATCATGGTTATCTCCTCCATTTGAGCTTTTGTTATTTCTGTAACTGTCTTGTGGATTTTTTCGTGGGCTAAAAGGTATATATAGCGACTTGAGCTATTTACTATATATTATAAAACAAAATTATAGGGGGTGATATAAATAAATGGTGAGCAACAAGAAATTATACGGTTTAGTAGTGACATTGGCCATATGCCTGGCTCTTGTATGCAGTCTCTATAGCCCTTCCGGAGCAACTGCGGTAAATAGTACCGGTAATTGTACGATTGCTGTTTCCGGATCTGGAACAATAGAAGCAGAGCCGAATCAGGCAAAGGTATGCCTGGGCGTGGAAACGCAATCGGAAAATGTAACGGAGGCTTTAAATGAGAACTCAGTGAAGATGACGGCCATAATAGTAGCAATGGAAAATCTTGGATATTCCATGGATGAAGTCAGAACTTCCTATTTCAGCATCAGTCCTGTTAGAAACACGACAGACTATACTAAAATCGTGGCGTATAAAGCGTATAACGAAGTAACAGTTGAGATTAACGACTTAGATGAGATAGGAGAAGTCATTAGCAAAGCAGCAGATGCAGGCGCCAATAATGTGCAAAGGATAGAATTTGGGTTAACAGAAGCTGAGGAGAAGAAACAGAAGAACGAAGCAATAAAAAAGGCTTGTACGGATGCAGAATCAAAAGCATATGCGATAGCCAGTAGCTTTGATCTTGTAATCCTAAGAGTAGCCTCAGTAAGGGAGAGCAGCGTATCTGCATATTCCTATCGCGTAGGCGGATTTAATGAAGGTGTGCCAATAGCAAAAGCGGGAGCAATGGCTCCGCCAATCAGTCCAAAAGCGGTAGAAGTCAGCGCTACGATAGAGGTTGTCTACGAATGCAGTTGAACCATTTTGGGTTTTAGATAGGGAACACAGAAAAATTGTTTTATCCAAATTTTAGACACCGATTTACACAGATTGCACTGATTTATTTTTATCTGCGTTAATGAGTGTAAATCTGTGCCTACAGACTTTTTATATGCCTTTTCTTTTGGTGGACTATATGTGACCGGAAAAAGTGGAATATTAATTAATGAAAAGGGAACTAAAAGGAAAGAGAGGATGATAAAAACTAATAAGCCGTTAGAGAGATGCAAATTGGATAAAAACCCCGCTTTTACTGACCCAAAATACGGGTGTGCACCCGAAGCTCGTACAATAAAGGCGCATATCGAGAGAGGTGTAGTCAATATAGATAAGCCTGCGGGTCCAACGTC
>JAUWVD010000185.1 GCA_030617585.1 Candidatus Methanophagales archaeon | reverse complement strand
TCAAAAAGGCTCATCTTTAGCAACACCTCAAAAGATTCCTTTTGCCGTCCAAAAGCGTTCCTCTTTACTTTTACATCCATTAAACCGAGCAGTGGCTGTCCTGTCTTTGCAACTTCTTCATCACCCTCTTCCGCAAGCAATACCATCCCAGCACAGGTGCCCAATATCGGCTTTCCCCATTCAGCAGCTTCTTTTATCTCCGGAAGGATACCTTCTCGCCCCATTAGCCTGCCTATTGTTGTGCTTTCCCCGCCTGGTATGATAATGGCATCACATGATTTAACTATTCCTCGATGCTTTATCTTCACCACTTCTCCTTTTTCTCCCCGCTCTGCTAAAGCCTCCTCCATCGCCCTAACGTGCTCTTCCACATCTCCCTGTATTGCGATTATGCCTATTCTCGTTGTCATTATAGTCAACCCCCTTCACTATTGTTCATGGTTCCATATGTTTTATAATATCTATTGTTTGGGATTTGGATTTTGTGATTTAGAATTTTCTGGTGAAATGCGGAAGTCTTTTTTGTCTGCAGAATGGGTGCGTTTGATGATATAACCCTAAATCAATAATAAAAATACGCAGGTCGGGAGAATAATCATTTCATCTTCATAAAATTCAAATTGGTCTTTACCCACCAAGATTTTATTCTGCAATTGTACTGCCGGAAAGTCCCTCTTTTCTACTTTATTTTGCCATTTAACCTCAATTCCTGAGCCTTCAAAATAAAAATCAATCTCCTTCTTTTGATAATAATAAAATATCTTACCAAATTTCCTTATTAGATGCTCTGCAACTATCCCTTCGACTAAATTAGGCATTTCCTCTTCGTTAATTTCTGTTTTTGTAAGCTGCTTTTTTGAACTATGAAAAAGAAAAGGGTCAATGAAATATACCTTCCTCATTCTCTTAAAAGATTCTACGCCCTTTTTTAGGTCTATCGGAAACACGTTTCGTAGAATGAATAAATTTTCCAGTACTTCCAAATAACCCCTTATGGTTACATGAGACCCAATTTCCATCTCTTTCGCTATTGAATTGAGGGAAAATCTTGTGCCATAATTCTTTAAAACGCCGAGCAGCACAGATGACGTTATTCTTTCGCTTCTTTTTATCTTGGCTATATCGCCAATAAGCCATTTCCCGTATATTAGCTCAGAGCGATTAAATTCAACTCATACCGCATGTTCTGAGGCTCATAATAAAATAACCCCTCTGCAATTATCTTAGTGCCCTCCTGCAACTGTGAGATGGGGCGGTCATTCGCATTCACTCTCATGCAATAATTACCTTTTTCATCGCAGAGGTGAAAAACTCGTTTGTATGCGTCCTTTACATAACCTGCAACACGTATCCTTCTTCCCTTATAATACTCCGGACGTAGCGCTATCTGCGATATGAAAGATACATTACTTTCGTGGGCCACCTTTTTTATTGCGTTCTCATCGGCTACGAGTTCGTACTCGCCTTTATATACCGTCACTCTGCCTTCAACCGTTATCTCATCGCCATAGCTCAGATTTAATACATTGTCGCTATTAGCAGCGGAGCTAACAAATATCAGTAGCTCTGTTTGGTTTCCCATTATTCTCATGAGCACATTCCCGGCTCCTGTAATGTAGAAGTCGGAGATAACACCTCCTGTACGTACGAATGCGTTTTCATGTGTGCCAACCTCGTCCAAAGGTACGTAAGGTGGCTCAATAACTGATGATATGCCATATAAGATACACACACCCAACAGCGAGAGGATGACTACGAGTTTGCCTATTTTATCCATATTTTTGATCGTATACAAAGTATAACTTCTACCTATAAATTTAATTCAGGACGCAGATTTACACGGATTTAGACGGATTTAAAATTTTCTGCGTTAATCTGTGTTAATCAGTGTCAATAATTTATTTTATTCTAAACTTTTTTTTTAGATCGGCAATACAAATTATAACCTCACCACATGCACCGAAGTCGCTTTAAATGCTGCATATATTTCCGCCCCAATTCGCAGCTCGAGGCTTTCACGTGATTGCTTTGTAATAAGTGCCACAAGCTTTGTATCCAACTTTACTCGTGTTAAGGGACCCATATCCTGCAGCTCGGTTATTCTGCCGCCCATAACGTTCCTGGCACTGCTATCACCTCTGCTCACAGACAGAATTATATCTTCGGGCCTTAAGAATACTTTCACCTCGCCCGCAGGATAGTTAGAAACTGCGAATATGTTAGCGCCCATATCAACTTCTATCTTAGCAATGCCGTTCTCGTTATCCTGAACGACACCGTGTAATATGTTCTCAACGCCAACGAAATCCCCTATCTCTTCATTTAGCGGCTTATTGAATATCTCGTACGGAGTGCCAACTTGCTCTATCTGGCCATTCATCATTACTGCTATTCTATCTGCTAAGATCATCGCCTCTGTCTGGTCATGTGTGACATGAACCATAGTAATACCGAATTCTGCTTTTACTCGTTTCAGTTCTTCGCGCAGATAATCCCTCGTTCTAAGGTCTAACGCGGATAACGGCTCGTCCAGAAGCAATATGGATGGTTCAATGGCAATCGCTCGGGCAATAGCGACCTTTTGCTGCTCGCCGCCGCTTAACGTAGCGGGATAGCGATGCGCAAGATGCGATATCTTCAGCCAGTTCATTATTTCATTCACTCTCTTTGTATCCTGAGTTTTCCTCAACTTCAAGCCGAATTGTATGTTCTGCTCAACGTTCAAATGCGGGAATAGCGAATAATCCTG
>JAUWVD010000066.1 GCA_030617585.1 Candidatus Methanophagales archaeon | reverse complement strand
CCATCCGGAATTCAAGTCGAGACCGAACAAGCCGTCACCACCGTTTATTGCCTTTTTAGGGGCGTGTGTGCGAAAGCGTTAGCACGTTTTATAAATCAAGAAAGCATAATATCCAACTAAAATTAAATATTGACACAGATTTTGCGTATTCCCCAGACACTAAAGTTACCCATTAGGGTAACCGTTCGTAAAAAACCGAAAAGTTTTTATACGCCAACCACCAACGGTAACTGTAGAAGGTAACAATAAATAACCGGGTATATGTAGCGAAGAGGAAGCGGTCGCACCTTCTTCCTGCATTTTCAAAAAAAATATAGGGTGCGCTCACGGGGGATTGGAAGATAAAAAAATGACGGAAAGTAAAATGAAAGAGGAGTTAGATAAAAGACACTGTTCTCTTTGGGTGATGCTGTTTGCAATACCTAAACCAAGGTGTAAATTTTATAGATATTGCCCTTCATATCGCAAGGAGTCATATACATGTAGTAACGGTGGTGGGAACTACTGTGGTATATATCGGTATCTACAAAAGAATGGAAAACATATTTTGATACCTTTTCCACCCGCGGGATATGCACGATAAATGCGTTACAATCTTTATTTGATAGGCGATATTGATGCTGAGATATTTAAGGGTATATATAGAGTGCTATTTTTATAGGATATTGCTCGAGAATCAGAGAAGATGCAAGATAACAAATACTTACTTACTATTAGTTCCATACTAACTCATAGCAATGAGTGAAGACCAGCGTGAGGTGGAGGCGCGAGAGCGTGTAATAGAAGTCAGTGTTGAGGACGAGATGACGCACTCGTATATGGATTATGCGATGAGCGTGATAGTAGGAAGAGCGCTTCCTGACGCACGAGATGGGCTGAAGCCGGTGCATCGTCGTATATTGTTCGGAATGCATGAGCTTGGCGTCACGCACAATAGACCGCATAAGAAATCAGCGCGGATAGTTGGAGATGTTCTGGGGAAATACCATCCTCATGGTGACGTTGCCGTCTATGATACAATGGTGCGAATGGCGCAAGATTTCTCTTATAGGTACCCCTTAGTAGACGGCCAGGGTAATTTCGGCAGTGTAGATGGTGATGCCGCTGCCGCAATGCGTTATACCGAAGCAAGGCTGTCAAAAATAGCGGGGGAGCTACTGGTTGACCTAGAAAAGGATACAGTTGAATGGAGTCCTAATTTTGATAACTCACTTAAGGAGCCCCAGATTTTACCTGCGAAACTACCTAATCTGTTGATAAATGGCTCATCAGGTATCGCAGTAGGTATGGCGACAAATATGCCACCACACAACTTGACAGAAGTGGTAGATGGTGTGATAAGAGTAATAGAAGAGCCCGAAGTGAGTATAGAAGAGCTGATGCAGATAATAAAAGCGCCTGATTTCCCCACTGGCGGTATTATCACTGGCTACGAGGGCATAAAACGTGCGTATGAAACAGGTCGAGGGAGCATAAGGATACGGGCAAAGGCTGAGATAGAAATAAAGGGTAAGAAGGAGCGGATAGTCATAAATGAGATACCATACCAGGTAAATAAAAGTAGACTGGTAGAAGAGATAGCGGAATTTGCAAAGAAGTACAAAGTAGATAGTATTAGTGGTCTGCGGGACGAATCGGACCGTAAAGGGATGCGGATTGTAATAGAATTAAAAGCAGGCGCAAATTCAGCCATCATTTTGAACCGGCTTTATAAACATACACAATTAGAAAATACGTTTGGCGTGATCAATCTCGCTCTGGTAGATGGCGAACCACGAGTATTAACACTAAAGGAACTCATAGAGTGCTACATAAAGCACCGGAAAGAAGTAACGATTAGAAGGCTGCAATACGAATTGGAACGTGCAGCGAAGAGGCTGCACATATTAAAAGGTTTGAGTATTGCAATATCGAATATAGACGAGGTAATAAGGCTAATAAAAGCGGCAAGCGATACAAAAACGGCTAAATCCGCTCTGATTGCCCGGTTTGAGCTGAGTGAAGAGCAAGCGAAAGAGATATTAGATATGCGACTTTCGCGATTGAGTGCTTTAGAGCGTGACAAAATAGAAACCGAACGGGCAGAGCTTGAGACGAAAATAAACTGGTTAAAAGAGGTATTGGGATCCGAAGCGCGGATATATGAGCTAATAAAAGAGGATCTGATAGAACAGAAGGATAAGTATGGCGATGCGAGAAGAACCAATATAGAAGAGATGGTGTCGTTAAGCGAGCGTGACTTTATAGAAGAGAAGGAAGTAATCTTGTATTTCACGCAGCGCGATTATGTGAAGCGATTACCGGCAGACATATTTAAGCAGCAGATGAGGGGCGGAAAAGGAATTGCCGTGATAGAAAAGAAAGAAGATGATAAGATCGTTAATTTCATACGCGCGTCCACAAGGGAACGTCTGATTTTTTTCACTGAATTTGGTAAAGCATACCAGGTGAAGACATATGAAATCCCGCCAAGTAGCAGACATTCCAAAGGGAAGCCTTTAGTGAACATTCCCGGGCTGAGCATAAGCACAGAGGAGCGGGAAAAGTTCGTAACTGCTGTTGCTATTCCTGAAGAGGTGGATAAGGGTATAGAAACTAATACGGAGGGAGCATATCTGGTTTTCGCTACTAAACGAGGCGTGGTAAAAAGAAGCTCTCTTGCTAAGTTGAAGGCCATACGTAGTACAGGAGTTGTCGCCGTTAGGACCACAAAGGGCGATTCGTTAGCTGATGTAGTCTTGATTAAGCCATCGCCAGACTCACAGGATCGTGGGGCTGGACAGAATGGAATAATCTTAAGCTCGAAGAAGGGGAAGGCTATTTTCTTCCAGGAAGAGGAATTAAGAGAAATGGGCAGATATGCCGCAGGAGTAAGAGGGATGAGGTTGGAGAAGGACGATGAGATAGCAAGTATAGAAGCTCTTGATCTGGGTGTCTCGAAAGAGAAGAACCGGGCCGTTACGATAACAGAGAAAGGCTATGGTAAAAGAACGAAGCTGGATGCTTATAGAGAAACACACCGTGGTGGCAAGGGCGTGATCAGCATAAAAACCGGCGAGAGGAACGGTAAAGTAGTGTGTATAAAACAAGTAAAGACTACAGATGAGTTAATGGTTGCTACTTCTGACGGGATGGTAACGAAAATTTCTGTTCGGAGCATCTCCGTGCAGGGCAGAAATACGCAGGGTGTGCGGATAATGAATGTAAAGAAAGACGAGCGGGTAGTTGCTGTCGATATATTATCCGCTACTGAGAGTACAGGCAAATAAACATTGAGAGGAGAAAAATAAAATGAAAAGTGAATGTGCACTCATTGTGACATCAATCGTATTATGTGTGCTGATAGCGATGGTTAGTAGTGCCGCCGCTGTAGAATACGTCAGGGTTGATAGTGGCGTAGTGGGAAAGAATGCGGTATACGTGGTGGATAAAGAGGTGGCCAATACTCCGTTCTTTCCGTGTGACCGGTTGAAGACGCCGTTTGTTATAAATACCGGACGTGATCGAAATTATGCTGCACCGTCTCGTAGTGGCTCACTCGTACACACGATAACTGCTAACGTCCTTGGTATGTCGCACATAGGCTTCGCAGCTAAAGATCCACATAAGCCTCATCATACCATCGCCATCGGTAGGATGGAGACAGTTGGAAACTTCCATATAGAGAAGACCATTGAGATCCGGTCGGACTGCAATCAGGGCTCATCTGGTATGTGGCTTGGCTGCCCATAGCTAATATTCCAAAATATTACAAATATACCTGGGGGAGTCACAATTGCAGAAGCAGGAGAAATGGTATCAACTATCTGCCAAACATGTTTTTGAAGCTTTAGGATCCAGCACTGCTGGGCTCAGCACAAGCGAGGCAAAAGCAAAGCTTGAGACCTATGGCTACAACGAGCTGAAGTTCAAGAAGCGAAGTCCACTCATCCGATTTATTATGCAGTTCCACAATCCTTTAGTCTATGTCTTGCTCGTTGCCGCGCTCGTTACTGCTTTTCTGGATATGTGGATGGATGCTACGGTTATTCTCGCGGTGGTCTTAGCCAACACAATAATAGGGTTCATACAAGAGGGTAAAGCGGAAGCTTCAGCAGAGGCGTTGAAGAGCATGATGACGCCTGAATGCACCGTGCTCCGGGATGGTGAGAGACGGGTAATAGCAGCACGTGAATTGGTTCCCGGTGATGCGGTTCTGTTGGAAGAGGGCGACCGAGTGCCCGCGGATTTGCGTCTCTTCTACGCAAAGAACGTGAGTGCAGATGAAGCGGCACTTACCGGCGAGTCCGTACCGGTACGAAAGAATGCTGATCCGATCCCGAGACCCGACTTGGCACCCGCGGATCAGCGTTGTATGGCATTCAGTGGCACGTTTATTACTCGTGGCTCTACTAAGGGCGTGGTAGTGGGGACTGGAGAGCATACCGAGATAGGCCGAATTGCAGTACTTATGAAAGAGACACGAAAAATTACTACGCCTCTGATGCGGAAGATGGGCGACTTCACCAGATTCATTATTATCGCGATCCTCGTAATTGCTGTTCTTAATTTCATAATAGCCGTATTATTTGGATTCACGCCTACGTATGCGTTCCTTGCCTCGGTATCCTTAGCAGTTGCGGCAATACCAGAGGGTCTGCCGGCTATATTGACCATAACATTAGCCTTTGGCGTGACAAAGATGGCGGAGAGAAATGCACTTATAAAGAGACTGCCAGCGGCCGAAACGCTCGGATGTACCACCGTTATATGCTCAGATAAAACCGGTACGCTCACTAAAAACCAAATGACTGTATCCTGGATTCATTCTGGTGGCAGGGATTATAATGTAAGTGGAGTTGGGTACGAGCCAGTCGGAGAGTTTATCCTTGATGATAAGACAATTAACCCTGCGCAAGGGAGTAAAGAACTGATTGAAACACTGAAAGCTGGCTACATGTGTAACAATGCGACACTAGTAGAGGATAAGGAGCAGTACGGCATAGTAGGAGACCCGACAGAAGGCGCTTTGGTAGTCTCAGCACGCAAAGCTGCTATTTCAACGGATCGTAGCAAATTGGATGAGATACCTTTTGCTGCCGAGCAGCAGTATATGGCCACATTGCACGAAGACGAGTCAGAAAATGTAATATACGTAAAAGGCTCCCCGGAGCGTATTCTAATGATGTGTCAAAACCAGTTGTGCGATGGTAAGGTTGAGACTCTGCAAACGGACAAACTCGAAAATAAAGTGGATGAGATGGCGGGCGAAGCTTTGAGAGTGCTTGCTATGGCATATAAGCGCGTTGCAAAAGATAAAACGTCGTTTGATCAGGAGGATCTTAAAGGGTTAACTTTCCTCGGACTGCAGGGGATGATAGACCCGCCAAGAGCGGAAGTGATAGAGGCGGTCCAGAAATGTAAGCATGCGGGAATCCGGGTAGTGATGATTACCGGTGACCATGCGCAGACGGCGAAAGCAATCGCACAGCGGTTAGGAATCGGAGAAGGCGAGGATACGGTGCTGACCGGTGAAGAACTGTCGAGAATGAGTGATGAGCAACTATATGAAGTTGTAGATACCGTTTCGGTATATGCACGAGTTGCTCCGGAACATAAGTTTCGGATAACCAAACAAATACAGAAGAGAGGGGATGTCACTGCTGTTACAGGCGATGGCGTAAATGATGCACCTGCGCTAAAAGCTGCGGACATAGGGATAGCGATGGGAATAACAGGAACTGAGGTGAGCAAGGAAGCTGCGGATATGATCCTAACGGATGATAACTTCGCCAGTATTGTGTCCGCAGTGGAAGAGGGCAGACATGTCTTCGAGAATATCCGGAAAGTTATCTTATACACGCTGCCCACAAATGGTGGGCAAACTCTGCTGATATTGGGGGCCATCCTGCTTGCACCGTTTATAACACTCTTCGGGGTGCGTCTACCAGTGGAGCCAGTGCAAATCCTGTGGATAAATTTGATCGATGCCGTTGCACTCGCACTACCAATCATCAGGGAACCGCAGGAAAAAGGGCTACTCGAAAGAGCGCCGCGAGATCCTAAAGAACGGATAACTGATAGCCCCTTCTTCAAGAAGGTTGGGATAGTATCACTGGCAATGGCACTTGCAGGATTCGTGATATATTACTACTTCGGTATGTCCGCCGTCTCGGGATCAGTAGTAGACGATCGACTGCTGACACAAGCTCAAACCGCGACATTCACCACTGTAATGCTTGTTCATATCTGTTATCTCTTTACCGCGCGGTCAATAACAAAGTCGGCATTTACGTTCAGTCCATTTTCAAATAAATGGGTGCTCATCGGTGCTGCCGTGGCTATCGGGTTGCAGCTTGCGATAATCTATGCCCTTCCTGCTATAGGCGTTAATCCGTTTAGAACCGCGCCCTTACCTGCAGAGTGGTGGATACCAATGATTTTAGTCTCGGTCCCAATATTCTTCATAATAGAGTTAGAGAAGTTCCTGACAAGGCGGTTTGGGAAAGAGGACGTTTAAAAAGAGAGTAGCTGATCAAAAACCACGAGATTAGACAAGATTAACACATGAATTTAGGATTAATAGGGAACAAGGAATTCTAACGTTT
>JAUWVD010000111.1 GCA_030617585.1 Candidatus Methanophagales archaeon | reverse complement strand
TGGTCTGATAGCAGAGAGCTATTAAAACGATTTACGGGTTTGGCAATAAAGAAGTGGTATGTATTTGGAGAAGCGAACAAGAACTTACCGGTACTAAAAATGCTTGATGACGTTCCGAAAATAGAGATTGCTCATGCCGGTCACTTTATGATGATTGATAATCCGAAAGAATTCTATCGTGAACTATTTGCAACGCTCCAATAATTACTTTGCACTCTGCTTTTTGCAATTGCACTATACCGCTCTCGTTTCCTCAAACGGGACATCGATTGAGAACAATTTCAAATTGAGTGATACGGACCCAGCGACTTTGAGTTTAGGCCGTTCTTCGCCTGATATACACTGATATATTGCTTTGATAATGCCTACATTACTAACTTCTGTGGGTATAATTACCGTTGTCTGATCGTTGGCACTAATCGGTATGTTTTCCACTTTTTCGCCATGTGCGATGAAAATCTCTTCGCCATTCACAAGATAAACATCGTATGTGATCTTATCAAGCGTTGCACCAATAGGGTTAGTATTGTCTATTACTAATCCTACATCTATCGTTGTACCTGTTAAACTCACATCCCTGAGTGCAATATCACTAACAGCCACAGTTGGCTTTTTTATAGATCCTAAAGACATAACGCACAATATAATTATAATCACTATAATAGATATAGCTATCAAACTGCTTCTCTTCATGCTTTTTGCATCTCCATTTATATCTACAAATTCCATACATAAAGATCTATCATAGGTGTTCGGTTAAGTATGACTCAACATAAAAATAGAGTTTCATGAATGAGCCCGGACGCCTGCAGAGGACCGAAGGCAAGGCGGCCCGGGTTGTTGTAAGGGGCGAGATTTAAGAAAGAGATCCCTTTTTCCTCCTGCGCCCCTTAACCCTGCCTTTAGGCTTCTTCTGCTTTACTATTCTATCTATCACTAATGGGGCCGGTGCGATTCGAACACACGATCGGCGAGTCTGGAGCCCGCTGCCCTTCCAAACTAGGCCACGACCCCATGCTACATATTACATTTGTAATTACATTTATTTGTTTAATATATCCTCAAGATTATACAGAGTCCCACGAGAAATTATTACGATGCTGATAAAACATGTATCATGCATCCGGAATCACTCTCTTTCGTCACCGCAAATCTCCCTCATCCGGTCCTCACCTTCTCTTGGACCACGCATAATCAACAAATCACCACACCGTATCTCTACACTGCCAGAAGGGTTATAAACCCATTTGCCCTCTTTTCTACGTATTGCCAGTATAAACATCCCAGTTTGTGTCTCTACTTTCGACTCCTTTAGCGTCTTTCCAAATATAACCGTGTTATTCACTTCCATCTTCAATATTATCTCATCGGACTCTTCGATAGAAGCTAAAAATACCGGATGCAATCTGATGTCGCGCAACACCACATCTGCAATCTCGTATGCTGCATCTGAAATCACTTCAGAAGAGACCGCAACATGAAGTAAGCCCCGAAACTCGTCAAAATTACTCCTCTTTGTTACCCCTCTCGCCGCCTCTATCACTAATATCTCCAGCTCCTCTTTCATCAGGTCCATTGACTCTTCCAGATCTCGTACCTCATTTGCTATCTCTTTGTTATAAAACGTGACTGCGGAATACGAGAGACCTACCATCAACTCAGACATATTCTTCATATCTGCGATGAGGTCCGCGATTTCTTCTGTTATTCTTCGCCTTACTATCTCCCCCTTCTCCTTCTCCTTGTATTCCTTCCCCGTCGCCATCTTACAGAACGCAGGTATGCCTTCTGTGGGTCCGGAAGTGATAATCAGGTCGTCCAGCAGCAATCGCTCGTTTTTATCCGGAGAATACATCCATTTAGAGCCACGTTTTATCGCTAATACGCGCATTCCCGCTTCTGTCTCGAGCTTCAATCCCTTTAGCGTTTTGCCTTTCAAGACGGATGTGGATTTTATCTTTACGTTTAATACGGCCTCTTCAAAATCCTCACGATCGAGATACCCGGTTATATCAACAGAAGTAGCTATTTTCGCTATGTCGCTCGCGGCATTTGAGATCTTCTCCGCAGCAGATGCTATTTGCAATATCCCTGCGAATTCTATTGCATCTTCTAAGTTCCGTGCACCTAACATTGTCGATATTCTCAGTTTATAAAGGAGCGAATGCATCTTCTCCTCTAATTTAAACACCTCTTTCGCTATCTCAGGATTGCTATATAGAACTGCAGAATATGCGAGGTCTAACATAGAGCCTGAGATGTCTTTCATATCCACGAGCACATCTTTCGCATTGAAAGTCGTTATTTCAGCCTTCAACTCATCAGCCATTATAAACTCTCCTCTAACCACTTCTTCGCACGTCTAATCGCCTCCGTATCCCGAGATACGAGTTTTATACGCCCTTTGTAAGTCCGCTCATCTCCCGCCAGGTAGGGATAGGACCCTATCTTCACATCTGTAAACGTCCTTACCGCTTCGTTCAGAACATCTAATATCTCATGCTCTGGCTTATCTGTTAATATCCATTCTTCCGCCATTATCGCATTATCATCACGAAACGAGGAAGCGATGCCCTCGAACATCCCTCGCAGCTCTTCCGGCACTCCTGGCATAACAATGACATTATCTACTTTAAATCCCGGTGCAGTACCTACGGGGTTCCCTATAACCTCCGATCCAGTTGGCATATCTGCCATTTTTAATAAAATGCCACTCAACCCATATTTGTCCGTCAGTATTCTTTCCGCTTCTTCAACTCTCGTCAATGATTTACCCACAGCTTTTGCCACGCCTTCTCTCGTTACATCGTCATGCGTTGGACCTAACCCACCAATGACAAAGACAAAATCAGATTTGCTGCTTTTTATCGCTTCGCTTATCTCGCCTTCGTCATCGCCCACCACCATTATCTTCTTTACGGCAACTCCTTGGGTGAATAACCGCTTTGCAAGCCATGAAGAGTTAGCATCTGCGATATCGCCCCGTAATAATTCATCTCCAATATTTATTATCGTAGCGTCTTTGCCTTTTCTGATTGCCCGGTTATTCATGCTTTGTACTATACTATATCTATCCCCTACTTTTAAACTTTTACCATAGGTGTTCGGTTAAGTACGACTCAACATTTAACCGAACACACATGAACCTGCATCCTGCATCAGAGATTATTTATTCAGAAAATCATATCCAGACTAACACTTAACCCTTTCAGGAGAGCAGATTCAAATGACTGTTCAATTCCAAAAACTCCCATGCTCTCATAGCTGCTATCCTTAAGTGTTAGAACTTCTATCTCTTCTCTATCTGGATCAACCAGCCAGTACTCCTTTATCCCGGATCGCTCATAGAGTTTCATTTTCACCGTCTTGTCAAGCTTTGCGGTAGATGGTGACAGAATCTCAATCACACGAGGTCTGGCACACCTTGAATATTCATCTCAGTGATGATATGCTCTCTTTCCTTTGAAATGAAGAAAATATCGGGCTGAACGATATCCTCTTCAGATAAAATTACATCGCAGGGAGCAAAGAAGACTCTTCCTAACTTATACCTTTCTACAAACTCATTGAGTAGAATCACTAACTTCCTTGCGATATCCTGATGCCAGGGTGCTGGTGCCGGAACCAGGTATATCTCTCCTTCTATTATCTGATACCTCTTTCCATCTTCGGGAAGCAGAAGGTAATCCTCATAAGTATATCTTACCTTCTCCCTTAAAACACTAACGCTCATTTTTTAGCTCCCTCAAAGTCCGCTACGGACATCGCCATTATGATAAATGTTATTAATTACGGATATATAACCTGACTTTCAGCGTTGTATAGGCTACAACCCTAAAAGAGTGCATCCGCAAACCCCAACTTTTCAATAATCTCCCTTTGCTCTTTAGTGAGCACAGAAATTTTGTCATATTCTTCTCCTCCAAAATCAAGAGTAGTTTTTCGTATTCTACCCAGTTCATCCAGACTATCTTCAACACCCGCCCAGCCCGTAACGCCTAAATGATGCTTATACAGTGCCAGAGCCAAATATGCAAGATAGCAGATAAAAATATAAACGTCAATATTTCCTTCCTCAAAATGCCTTACCTGCTGCAGATCTAACCAGTTTTTGAAGCAATCGAAGATCTTTTCAATGACATCTTTACCAAAATACGTAGAAATGATCTCAGATGCGCACTTCTCAAAATTCGTTGTGAAAAGCAAGCATTTACCATCTCGAAGCCTTGCATTTTTTCGATTTTCTGAGTGAGGATTTACGGTTATTTTATCCCCGTCGTTGTTTATCACAAAATAATCAGAAACTCCGCGGATTGCCGCTCTTATTTCCTTCTCCAAACCTTCTAGAGTTCCGTTACCTGTCTGCGAAGACAAGATCTCAGCAACTTTTATCTCCGCGACACCAATCTTTTTCAATCGTGCCGTGCGTTCTATCTCAAGATCACTGTGATTGAAGCAAATAATTGCCCTGCCGGGAATGCCAAACAGCGATGTAGTGACATCTTCGTAATAGATTAGACCTGATGGACGCATCAACTCATTTTCTTCAGATATGTCGCGTGCTACAAGCTTTTTAGCCTCATTGGACGTTAAAGGTATGCCGGCAATTATTTTCAGATTATCTCCATTC
>JAUWVD010000132.1 GCA_030617585.1 Candidatus Methanophagales archaeon | reverse complement strand
GCCCGATCCGATACAAGAAAATTAATTATTGACACATATTAACGCAGAAGAAATCAAATAAGTGTAAATCAGTGTAAATCTGTGTCCTAAATTAAATAGTTAGAACTTGTACTTTAGCTACAATGAAAAGTGAAACAAAGGTTTAAAGGAACCGGAACACCTCCGGCAGTTCACCAACTGCAGCTCTGAACTTAGCAGGCCATTTATCCGTGTCAAAGCCCTTTTGTGCTAAAAATACCGCAGCCCAACGTTGTAATCCTACACCTGAGCAGCCGGACCAGAGTTCTTCACCGCTTTGCAGCTTCACGTTAAACCCTTTAGGATATTTATCGCCATTCACACTAACATTCTGAAACTCCAGCGATTTACCACTGTAAGGTAAAACCGCCTCGTAATCTATGGTCCCTACTTCTTTTAATTCCGACAGACCCGCTTTACCCTCCTGCGCCATGAACCAGGGCGTCACCCATGCCTCGCGCCACTCAATGTCCAGTATCTCATTGAATATGTAGCGATACTTATCCTGCAACTGCTTCGAGTGCACAATCACCTGCTCCTTCGTACCCATCCACAGTATCTCCACACGATGGAACTCGTCAAGCCGCTCTATGCCATGAATACCACCACTTTCATATCGGTGTGAGGTGCCGGACCGGTCAAAGACCTTTATCGGTAGTATATCGTCTGGCATGGTCTTACCCTGCAGGAACACCCATGAGGGTGGGCACTGCGCATAACACATACCGCCTACATTCTCTATCCGCTCCATAATCATGTCCAACGGTACTTCATTCGTGACTTTATAATAATCGATTACCTCTTCCCAGTATTCCGGGTCGCGTGTCTTCGGTGTGCATACATAATACGCCTCCGGGTAAATCCCTTTTGCATGACCCGACCTCTTCCAGACGTCCCAGGTAACGAACTTAGGAAATATCATCTCTTCATAGCCCAAAGGTGTGAATATCTCGTCAACCAATATGCGTTCAAAGGCTCTGAATATCTTCGTTGATTGCGGCCCGTATATAAACTGTCCGCGTCCCGCGGCATGTCTTATCCAACCTCGCTTTGCCATCTCTTCCGTTGGGTCTTTGTCAAAATGAAATGGCTTTTTGTCACTCTCAAACAGAAGTTCCCAGTGCTCGCTTTTACCTTTCCATTTCACTGCTTCCTTCTTATCATCCAGTAGTTTCAGTATCCTATCAGGAATCCGCTTTTCTAACAAGAACTCGTCAATATCCAGAAAAAGCTTTAACTTATCTGCCTCTTGCTTTACCTCTTTTACAAACGGCAATTTCTTTAGCTTCAATTCCGTGTCCCAGTCCATTGTTATTTCATAATCCTCTATCTCCATACCCCGTATCCCAATACGATGCTTACCTAAGAATTTACCGAATTCGTTCTTCAATCGTAGAAGCGCATCATGCGCCCGCACAAACCGGTCGGAAACAATCTCCAGCCCCAGTTTATCCGCTGCAATAGCCCACGATACAACTTCAGCACCGCAACCCGGCGGAGCACCTTTCTTTAATAATTCTGCGTTACAATAATTCACAAATTCCGTTAGCTCCTGTGAACTTACCGCTTCACTTAGACTCCCACTGCATTTGAGGTTTGCTTTTAGCATGAATTCCATATCAGTTGCTTTTTCACGTTCCATCCTTAATTCCCCACCCCTACTTCATTTTGCACCAGCTCGATCATATCTCGTGCCACATTTGCGTTCATCAGATAATCATCCACGCTTGCTATTAGCGACCCTATTTTAGAAGCTTCGAAATGTGTTTCGACACTCTTTTCCGCTATAACCGTTTCCATATTATTCATATTATCCGGAATCAAAGCGATCGCCATCAAAATAGCATTTGCGCCACTCAGCTTTATTTTCGCTTTTATTCCCATTTGTACCAGAACGCTAAATTCCATTTCGTCCTATAAGAATTTAAATGTCTAATCATATAAAATTTCAAGAAAGATGAAAACCGTTTTGCTAGCAGGTGGATATGCGAAGAGGCTGTGGCCGCTGACAAAAGATCGCCCAAAACCTTTGCTGCCCGTTGCGGGTAAGCCAATAATCGAGTATATTGTAGATGAACTAGAAAAGATAGAGGAACTTAAAGAGATATATATATCCACAAATCTCCCGTTTGAAACTAATTTCAAAGACTGGCTTAATAACTATCGAAGCAGTAAAAAGCTCAAATTGGTAATAGAAGAAACCAAAGCAGAGCAGGACAAATTGGGCTCGATCGGTGCTTTAAATTTCTTGATTGATCGTCTGAAACTCAACGATGATTTATTAATCATAGGGGGCGATAATCTATTTGACTTTGACATAAGTGATTTGATAGATTTTTACAGTGCTAAAAAGAAGAGTGTAGTACTTTTATACGATATGGAGGAGAAGGAGCGAGTAAAAGGTAAATATGGTGTTTTGGAAATAAATAGCGATTTGAAGATTATCAATTTGGAAGAAAAGCCAGAGGCGCCTAAGTCAACGCTAATATCTACCGCATGTTATATCTTCACAAAAGCGGATTTAGCGATGATTAAGGAATATCTGGCATCGGGAAATAATCCGGACGCTATCGGATTTTTTCTCTCCTGGCTGTGTAAAAAGAGCGACCTATATGGTCTCATTCATAGTGGGATCTGGTTTGATATAGGCAGTTTTGATGAGTACGAGCGTGCAAATGCAGTTTATGCAGAAATTAGTGAATCTTAAGAAAGAATAATTTTTGATAATCGGACGCAGATGAACGCAGATAATCAGGATTTTAAATATAAAGTTTAGTTGACGGAGGAGATTATTAGAATCTTCTATCGAGTTTATAATAAACTGGGCTATGGTTTTCGGGAAAAGGTTTATGAGAATGCAATGATGATAGAACTTAATTTTGGCACTAAACCGGAAGTTAAACGTAAGGCATTTGATAATTTGAAGAAATAGTTTTCTGCGTAAATCTGTGTAAATCTGCGTCCTAAATTAAATAATTAGAACTTGTACTTTATATACAATCAAAAAGTTCTAAAAGCTTTACCAAAGAAATAATATACTTCCTCTATAAGGTGTTAAACAAATGTTCGATTACGTAGTGGTAGTGGTTGGAGAAGACAGGGAAGTGCGAAAATTGGAGCTCTCACCACCTCCTAATGATGTGTTGCGCAACTCAACTTTTGTACCAGTTTCCGAGAGTGGCTGGGCTGGTGCTGCTGGCAACGGACTTGGAACGTTGTTCGCAATAAAAAATGCAAGTGCGGCGATAAGGAAAAAGATAGAAAAGGACTTAGTTGAAGAAGTAAAATGCGGCAAAAGCGTTCTTATCGTGCATACGGCAGGCAAGGGCACCCGGAACCTACTCACAAGGACTTGTAAGAACAAAGCGCTCATAAAAGTAGCTAAGCTCACGCTGCTGGAGGGCGTGATAAAGCAGTTTCAGGACTTTGCCATTCCCTCTCGCATCCTGGTTACATGGGGCGACCAGTTCTTGTTATTTGTGGACAGTGCAGAAGAGCTAAGAAAATGTGCACAGAGCACGCATGTCATGCTCTTTGGCTTAAAGACAACTCTCACAGAGGAAGTTGCACGTAATTATGGCATTCAGATAGTCCAATGTAGGGGCGAAGAAGGTTGTGAGCTTCTCGATTTCGATGATACTCGTAACTACGAAGTAGCGAAAAGGAAGTTGCAAAAACGAAAGGGGGGTGAAGCGATGGTGAACATGGGCATGTTTGCGCTGAGTGGTGTCATGACTGAATGTATGCTTACGGCATTTAACGATAATCTAAAGATAAGAGAAGGGAAATTCAACTCAGACGAGTTATGGCAATTATGGATTTCCGCGGACTCAGTAGATAACCGCTGGCTCAAAGAGCACGCAGGTAGGATAAAAAATAATGTGCTGCGTACAGAGCCACTTGCACTGATAAAAAGCTTCCCGTTAAGTGATAAAACCGTGTGGCTGGATTTCGGTACGAACGAGAGTTATTACGAAAACATGATGCGGATTTTGGATCCTGACGATGTAGGGCAGAGGATGCGCGATTTTTTA
>JAUWVD010000146.1 GCA_030617585.1 Candidatus Methanophagales archaeon | reverse complement strand
AGTGGCGCCGAAAGCCGCTCGTTTCAAGCTCTTTTCATCTCTCGCAGTTATGCATACCCTTGCGACTAATCCATCAAACGCCTCGCAATATGTCTTCTCGATCTCCATTTTTTTATTGTATATAAAGTATACCTTCTACCCATTTAATTTAGGACGCGGATTTACACGGATTTACACGGATTTAATTGGGGGCTGGCAGGCCTATTTTTAACGGCATTGCTCGTTTCATCGTATTTTTTGGTAAAGCTTTTTGCTTGCAAAAAGGTTTGTGTTAATCTGTGTCAATAAAATAATTTATTTTCTTGCTTTCATCTATTAGAGAAGACGTGAAAATAAGAGTGGGAATAACCGGGAAGCCGAAGATAGGGAAGTCAACGATTATAAAAGAAGTGATAAGGCGATTAAAAGCGGAAGGGATGGCTGTGGGTGGTATGCTTACTTCTGATATTCATGAAAGCGGCAGGCGAGTAGGTTTCTCGATAAAGGACATAAACTCAGGCGTCATGGGCATTCTGGCACATGTGCACCAGGGAGGCCCCAAAGTGGGGAAATATGGGGTAAACCTAATAGATTTAGATTCCATCGGTGCAAACTCGATAAAAGATGCCGTAACAAGTCCTGATATAGCAGTGATCTTCGTTGATGAAATAGGGCCTATGGAGCTGAAGTCAATGCGTTTCATCGCTGCTGTGGAAGAAGCGATAAAAAGTGATAAACACCTCATTGTTTCTGTGCATCAGAGGTCGGAGCACGAACTGGTAAGGCGGATAAAACACAATTGCAAGATAATTGTTGTTACGGAAGAGAACAGGGATGAGATTGCTATGATCTTAAGTGAAAAAGTGTTTGATTTTGATGAATCAGCACAAGAAAGGGTAGATTTTTGATGAGAGAAAGTTTCAGGCTGAAAGAGACGTTTGTATGGATAACCGCAGACGAAAAGAGGTACGTAGAGGTTGCAAAAAATGCGTTAACGCAACGAAGAAAAGATTTGGAAAGATTCGTGCGCTGGCATCCCTACTTCCTTGTAACACTTGAAAGCTATCAGGTAGAAGAAACAGAGGTCGGTACTGCTACTATACCGGCGATAGTGCGAAGAATGATAGAGTCCTCGGAAAAATTCGGCTTAGGGCCAATGTCAGCAGTTGCAGGTACTTTAGCTGACTTTGCGGTAGAAGCAATGAGAGATGCCGGGGCGACATACGCAATGGTAGATAATGGTGGTGATGTTGCATTGATAAGTGATAGAGAGATACTTGTAGGCATATATGCAGGAGAAAGTCCCTTCTCGAACAAGATTGCACTCAAGATAAAACCTTCCGCCTCTATGGTGGGGATATGCACATCCTCGGGTACAGTAGGACATTCCATAAGCTTTGGGCACGCAGATGCAGCAACGGTAATAAGTAATAGCGCATCTTTGTCTGATGCCGCAGCTACGGCGCTATGCAATTCCGTCACTAATGCACATTCTATCTCAACGGCATTCCACTCGATCAACCAGGTGGAAGGCATTGAAGGTGCGCTTGTAATATACAAGGACAAGCTCGCAACGTGGGGTAGAATTCCGGAAATAGCACGTTTTAATAGTTAAGATCACACAGATTCTCAAAAAAGTTTTTATATACAAAAGACCAATATAAAACCAGAGGAAGAGCTATGACTATAAGTCTAGAATTTATAGAATCATGTGAGAATCCTGGTATGTGTGGTCCCTGGTGCCTCTTCCCGCTTACAATCTTCCTGTTCGTGGCTATAGTGATTATACTGGGATTCGCGGAACGGCGTATAGTTGATTGGTATACTATTATACAAATTAAGAAACGCCTGGACGAGGATGAAGTTCAACAATTTGATTAGATATATACCCATTTTTTTTTTCGTTACTTGTAAGCGAGCAGGAATCTATATTTTATATCTTTGAGGGGGTATGTATATCATATGTCGGCTTATATCTAACTATCTAGGATGGAAAAAAACAAGTAAGAAATGAACAGCAATTCGGGAACCGTCAAGTGGGAAGAAAAGGAATTAGAAAAAATTTCGTTTACTGAAGGGGTTAACGTGAAAAAATTGAAACAACTCCTTGGGGCAGGTCGAGTGGTAATCCCCCAAAACGCAAAGAGGGCAGAGAAGGGAGATATAACGCTAAAAGCTATTGGCGCTGGGATGAGTATGAAAGTGAACGTTAACGTGGGTACGTCAAAGGATTATGTTAGCGTTGAGGAAGAAGTGAGAAAGGCAAAGGTTGCGGTAGAATACGGTGCGGATGCGATAATGGACCTCTCTACTGGCGGGGACATCGATGCAACCAGGAGTGCAATTTTGAAAGAGGTATATGTACCGGTTGGGACGGTGCCGATATACCAAGCGGCTTTAGAGAAGGCGGACGTAAGAGCAGTAGTGGACATGAGTTCAGACGACATGTTTAACGCGGTAAGAACCCATGCAAAAGACGGAATAGACTTTGTTACCATTCATGCAGGTGTCAATCAGAATTCGCTGGCACGATTAAAACTTAGCGGACGCATATTAGATGTTGTTAGTCGCGGTGGCGCGTTCCTCGTTGCTTGGATGATGCATAACGAGCGAGAGAATCCATTTTACGAAGAATATGATTACTTATTGGAACTAGCGAAAGAGTATGATTTAACGCTCAGTTTGGGCGATGGTATGCGTCCAGGCTGCATTTCCGATGCTTCAGACCGTGCCAAATTTGCAGAGGCCATTACGCTTGGTGAACTCGTGAAGCGAGCTCGGGAAGAAGGCGTACAGGCAATGGTCGAAGGCCCGGGACATGTGCCATTAGACGAGATAGAAGCATCGGTAAAGATAATAAAGCATGTAACGGATTTTGCACCGCTTTACCTCTTAGGGCCTCTTGTTACAGACATCGCACCCGGATACGACCATTTCGTGAGTGCGATCGGTGGTGCGGTCGCGGGAATGTACGGTGCAGACTTCCTCTGTATGGTCTCGCCATCAGAACATTTGGCATTGCCCTCTGTGGACGACATAAAGGAAGGCACGATCGTAACGAAGATAGCTGCGCATGTCGCAGACCTAGTAAAAGAAGGGCAACGAGAACGGGCTAGAGGATTAGACGATGAGATGGCATATGCAAGAAGAAACCTCGATTGGAAGAAGCAATTTGAGATTGCAATGACCGCAGAGGAGGCGCAAAAGATAAGAAATCGCAGACCTTCGGAAAGTGATGCATGCTCTATCTGTGGTGATCTGTGTGCGATAAAGATGGTAAAAGAGTGTTTGGAAAACCACGAGATTACACAAGATTAACACAGACCTTTTTGCATGCAAAAAGCTTTAAGCTGGCGGTTAACTAAACAATTAAGAAAGACGTCTCTTCCAGAATTCTTATCGCTTCTTTCTCTCTATGACCGCCGCATTTTTCGACTATTTTGGCATAATGTTCCATCTGTTTTTTTAGCTCTTCCTTTTCTCGCTCATCGTTGACTCTGAGATACCGCGTTGCGAGTATAGTGGCTTCAATCACCGCATTAAGACCTCTGTTTATCGCTTTTAGATCTTTCCGATTGATTTTTACGGTAATGGGCGTCAATTGAAAGAGAGAATATTCAGTGCTTTTGTCTGCCAAAACTGCCTGGAATAGTATCCATG
>JAUWVD010000166.1 GCA_030617585.1 Candidatus Methanophagales archaeon | reverse complement strand
AAATCGCTTCTAAAGGAAGCACTATCCAAAACCCCTTCGCTTCGATTTTATCCAACCATTCCATAATGTAGGTAAGTTGAATTATCCGTATATAAAGGTTTGCTTTTTCTATATGTGGTGGATAGATATGCCATTCAAATTCCAAACACGAAATAAATATTGATAACCTCTCCCTTTATGGAGGGAATTCCCTCATATTCCACTTTCATTATTCCTGCCCCATCATATTTTCTCAATAAAAGCTCCTATTTTTTGACTTTGGGAGCAAAGCCGTTGGGGTAATCTTGTTTTTGTTGTCGAAATAGGTAGAGTCTTATATGCTGCTTCCTTTTTTTATATTGGAAGGCTAAAAAGGGAATTTTTAAAGGGGGTGCGCGAGGGGTTAAAAAATGTTACGGGCTTTGTACATTTCATCTTTAGCCCTCCCGAGGCTTTCTACGTCACCCTTAAAGCCTCTTTTTCATTATTCTATAAATAAACCAAAAAGCATAATCTCCTACTAAAATTGATTATTGACATCATAAAGATTAACACTGATTAACGCAGAAGAAATTAAATCATTGTAAATCAGCGTCCTAAATTAAATTTATAGGTGGAAGTTATACGTTATATACAATTAAATATCGTGGAGGTGGAAGAGTGATAAGAGCGCAGATTGACCTGCCCCAAGAAAAGATCGCTGAATTCTGTAAGAAATGGAAGATACGCGAATTCGCGCTATTTGGGTCTGTGCTGGGGATTAAGTTTCGCGATGATAGCGATATAGATGTGCTCCTCACCTTCGGGGAGGATGCAAAACATACGTTATTCGATCTCATCCACATGCAGGACGAACTCAAAGAGCTCTTTGGACGTGAAGTGGATATAATCAGCCGTCGGGGCATCGAATCCAGCCGTAATTATCTCCGCAGGAATGCTATATTAAATTCAGCCGAGGCAATCTATGCAACGTGATAGGGAATACTTACGGGATATTCTGGAAGCAGCAAAAATCGCTCTAAATTATGTTAGTGGAATGAACAGAGAGGATTTTCTTGACGATCTCCAGTGTCAGGATGCTGTAATCCGTCGGCTGGAGATTATAGGAGAGGCTGCCCGTAGGATATCAGCTAAAAGCCAGAAGAAGTTTTCTGATTTGCCGTGGAGCGATATGATTGGTATGCGCAACATGATGATACATGAGTATGATGGTGTGGATATGTATATCATTTGGGAAACAGTCAACACCGATTTACCGCCACCCATTGATGTTATAGAAGGTATACTTCAAACGCTGGAGTAAACAGGAAACCCTCAATTTGCATTCTGTATTTTGCATTTAATTGCTCGAAATCTACAAGATTTCGAGCATTTACTAGGGGACCAACCCCGGGAACCATAGCCCCGCTTCTTCTTCCAAGCCGAACATCACGTTCATATTCTGTATCGCCTGGCCCGATCCGCCTTTAACAAGATTGTCAATTGCGGAAATCACCACGATTCTCGCGTTTACCGCATCTATTCCGAATCCAAGATCGCAGAAGTTAGTGCCTCGTACGGCGCTCAAAGACGGTATGCCCTCCCGGAGCCTTATAAAGCTCTTACCGGCATAAAACCGTTTATAGATCACTTCGATTTCATCATGCGTCAATGTCTCTTCAGTACTCAAGAATACATGTGCAGTGGTGAGTATGCCCCTAATAGAAGGAATGACATGCGGTGTGAAGCTCACTTTCACGTTTAGCTCCATCCTCATCTCTGCGACATGCCGGTGCTCCGTTATTTGATACGGAGTGATATTCTCAGCGAGATTTGGGTAATGAGACGTTTCGGACGGTTCGGCACCGGCGCCGGATACGCCTGATTTCGCATCAAATACTACATGGCTTACCAGTCCTTCTTTCACTAGCGGTGCAACAGCAAGTATAGCACCCGTGGGATAGCAGCCTGGGTTCGCAACCAAATCAGCATCTTTTACTTCCGGATGCAATTCCGTCAGTCCGTACACAGCTTCTCTGTCTTCTTTATCGCTATGTTCACGTTTGTATATCCGCTCGTACTCTTCCTTCTTCAATCGGTAGTCGGCGCTGAGGTCTATTACCTTGGCCCCACTTGCTACTAACTCCGGCACATAGTCCATTGCACTGCCATGAGGAACCGCAACAAATACAATATCGCTTCTATTTGCTATCTCTTCTGTATCTATATCTTCATATTCGAGCTCGATAAACGGGGCCAGGTGTGGATTCACGCTGCTTACCTTCTTACCTTTGTATCGTCTGGACGTCACCACGGATATTTCTACTCCTGGATGCATCAGGAGCAGCCGTATTAACTCAAGACCCGTGTACCCAGCGCCGCCAATTATTCCTGCTTCTATCATTTATTTACTCTTTTTTATGTAGTTTATCAAACCCCCACTATCCAATAGCTTCTGCATGAATTCCGGTAGTGGTTTGAATTCATATTCCCCCTTCTTTGTAATATCCCTTATCACGCCGTCACCGAAATCTATCGCTATCTCATCCGTTTCTTCTATCTTGTCGAAGATGTCTGCTTCGATCAGAGGCAGCCCGATATTAATAGAATTTCTAAAGAAAATCCGCGCAAAGCTCTTTGCTATCACGCAGCTTATACCCACACCGATTAAAGCACGGGGTGCATGCTCCCGTGAACTGCCGCAGCCGAAATTCTCTGCCGCTATGATTACATCGCCCCTTCTTGCTTCTTTTGCAAATTCCGGTCGCATCTTGGCGAACGCATGCGCAGCGAGCTTCTTTGGATCCCCGGTAGTCAGATATTCCGCCGGTATTATCTGGTCTGTGTCTACATCAGGTCCAAACTTCCATACTCTCATCTTTCCCATTTTAATCTCTACCTCTTCAGTCCCTGAATAAAAGCATATATGTTCGTTGCAACACCCATAACACCGACTTTTAGTTCATTCACCAGTCCAACACCTTCTAATTTTATCGCACCGGTCTTAAATGCGTCCTGAAAGGCAGAAACGGGATCTTCAGAGTTCATTATAGTGCGAATTGTACTTTCTGAAGTATATACCTTCATCGTTGGATCAGAGATTTCAGCTACCTCAAAGCTTATGACTTTCGCGCCCTT
>JAUWVD010000121.1 GCA_030617585.1 Candidatus Methanophagales archaeon | reverse complement strand
CATCTATGATAACCGGAATGCCACTTGCCACCAAGATTTTCGCCATATAGACGAGCGAAGCATACACTATATCGCGCTCATCATCCGAATACGAAGGCTTCGGCGTTATAAATTTCCGTATCTCATCAAGTTCAAGCACCTGCACTCGCTCTTTTAGGATCTCCCGCACTTTCTCTGCTATTACCGACTTGCCACTACCTGGTAAGCCTGTTATCCAGATCGCCCATGTCATGTTTTCGGTGGCCAGTTATCGGTCATCCAGCCTGGAATCCTTCCACTGTCTCGTGGACCCACAAGGACCGACCAGCCAGTAGCATCTTCCGTCTCTCCCGAAATCCTCGCCGCAAGGCCTGGTAACACCATTGTCTTATGTGTTACCTTCTTTTCCGCATCATACGATGTCACAGTCTCTTTAATCATATCTGCCGTAAGCTGCCCACCAGCAACAGCAGCTTCAACGCCCAGCCCGTCTGCATCCACCACCATCAAATAGCAATCAATTTTGCTAGAACTCAGGTCGCTCTCCACTGTATAGTAGGTCAATGCGAAATTAGTAGTGACAAAAAGAGGCGATTTGTCTGTGGGACTCCCTACCTCTCTCAGGCCGGGGTCCACACTTACCGGACGCCTTGGATCTGTATATATATTTGCAACGAGTGTGCGCTCAGTAAGCAACGAATGTGGCTCTATCGAATGCAAAATCATTATATCCGCATATCGCAGGATAAACGTGTCTGCTATAATCGCTTCCCAATACGAAGCATCCAAAGCGTCTTGATTCCCATTTACCATCCATGCGGTCATAGGTACAGCCATTAGAGGATATGCAATACCCTTATTCCCATCTACTATTCCCGCACGCCGTATCCTCACGAACCTGGAGAATGTGTCTGCAAGCCCTTCTCCTGTTGGATATGTCCCTGGGTCCAATATGAGGTCGTCAATGCCCGCAGCAGCGAAAGTCGTGGCAAGGCTATTTAACGTATCGAGATCCAGTGAAAAGAGCGTAACGGGAACGTTATACCGCTTCGCAAGTGCCATAATCGCCTGCCAGTTGGTCTTGTCCGCAGCATATAACAATGGATTCCTATCTGAAACCTCTTTCAAACCGGCTTCTAGCACGTTCGCATCGAACGAACATAAAATTAGTGGCATATCTGTCTCTTCTGCCACGCACTTCACGCACCTGGCAAATGTTTTGGCTTCGCTTGATACTGAACGTACAGCAATTACATCTAAAGTTAAAAATTCACCAACGTAAAATTTACGCCACTTTGTTATCCTTCTTACCCGTTCCCGCAATTCCGGCTCGGCCATTGTGTCCCAAACGTCATAAGCAAGCGACGTACGGTCATAGAATGTGAGTTCGTGCCGGTGCATGATGTCTTCGCCACCTATTTTACTTGCTCTCGCTCCTACTCCTATCGCAACTTCTCTTATCTCGGGCGCTAATAACTCCGCTAACTCCTTCGCTTTCGATGCGTATTTAGGTTCAAAAAGAGGTTTACAATCCTCCAATTTCTTATTCCGTTCTAACAGTAGCGATGCAAAAGCCAGGCATGTCTTCTCGCCACATTCTTTGCAATTCGTTCCCGGAAGATATTTCCAGGCATCCATTGGACTACTTAGCTTCATTTGTTTGCCTCCCACGTTACCCAGTCATCAACATTCACTTCTTTCGCACCATCCGTGTCAGCACCGAACAGCATTTGCGTTACGCGCTTAACCGCAGTAGCAGCCTTTGGGTGCATCATCATAAACATGTCTCCACCTGCGATACCCAGTGTCAAGCCGGTTATAATCTCATACAACGGGCCTCTATACGCTGCAGGTCCCCAATCGGAATCCTCAGCAAGTGGTGAACCCTTCATCCATGATTCGCGCGCACCCCACGCATTTGTTACTCCGCAAGAGATAGGGAACGCCAAATCCGTATCGCCCTTTAATGCTGCTATCCTCATCCGTTCTATATTCGTGAATGCGTAATCCAGGCCATAACCGAGCGCAGCAGTTGTCGGGTCTATCACTATATCCTCCCTCGGCACACCTAATTTGAATAAATACCTGTTCAATGTCTTCTGTGCGTTTATGTCTAGTTGAGTCCACGAAAGGATAACATGCCCATTATCATGTGCTGCTTTTGCTATTCGCTCGTAGTCCATGTTCAGGTTTGCAGATGCGATTAGGCATCGCTCGCCCGCTGCCGCTTCAGCCGCAGCCTCCAGCACCGCCGGGTCTTTATCCGGATTCCCTGAGCCACCAATGACAATAGGGACTTTTACCGCTTGCAGCACGTCCTCTACTGTCTTCGCTGCTTCCCTAGCCGATGTGTCCTTTATCGTTGGGTCCGTGCTAATCAGATGAATCGTAACCATGTCCGCACCGAATTCACGTACATTCTTCTTCGCCCATTCTCCCGGGTCTTCCATCACATCTTCATAAAAACCCCGCACCGCCTTCGCAAGTGGAATAGGCATATCAAAGCAATCGACTGAAATTACTGGCGGATACGGCATTTGGTGATCGAAATTGTAAAACGGCAATGATTTCTCTCCGCCTATTGTTACCGTACTCTCCCTTGTGCCGCCATCTGCGGATGTAGCACCGATAGTAACTTCTTCTATCTTACCGGTCCACGCCGCTTTCGCAACCTCAAATTTCGCGTTCTCTAAGACCGCTACCTTCTTCTCTTCTACATGTTGCACTGGCTGCAGTACCTGGATCAGCGACTTTCGGGTCGTAAGAGTTGCTTCTATTTTGTTATCCACCACATTTAGCATCTAATGCATTACTAGGATCAACGTAGGAGGTCTTGAGCAACTCATAGATAATTAGACTTCTATATCTCCCTCTATCTTCACATCCTCCAACTCTACTATATCATAGTTCTCCAATATACTTGCTAAATCCCCCAAGGTTATTTTCTTCCTCATCGCTCCTTAGTACTTTGTTTGTGCATCCCCCTATATAATTAGTATCGTTATTTACTCGATAATCGTGCCCAACCCTCTCTCCCCGGCCAACGCCCTCAATATATTTCCTGATTTCCCGCTAAGGATCTCACATTCAATACCCATCTTTGCTATCTCGATCAAGTCCTTTACTTTTGTTGTCATCCCTCCTGTAACATCAACCGAATAGGAACTGCCAAGGTATGATTCAACACTGGTGTATTTCTCTATCTCGATTTTAGGTATTAAGCTCGCGCTATCATCCCGCTGTGGGTCCGAAGTATAAACACCATCAACTAATCCAAAGATCAGAACCCTAGAGGGCCGTAAAAATCCGCTTAAGTACGTGAAAATTTGTTCCGTAGATAGAATTGTGCAGCCTTTTACTGCATCAAATACGCAATCACCAAAGACAACGGGGATTAATCCCTTACTCATACATTCTTCTATCGGTCTGATAAAAAAATCGACTATCTCGCCATCTTCTGCTATGCAGCATGCCGAAGGTTGGATAGATACCGCATTGATTCCATAATCTGTCATCAAATCCACGACAACTCGATTCAATGTTGATACGGCATTTTGGCACATCGCAAAGCCTCTTACGCTGTCCGCCTGTATAAAACCCTCTGAGGTTCTAAATGCTTTGGCTATTGGATGCGGAAAAGAGCCCCCACCATGTCCAATGAGTAAATTCAAATCCCGTTCTCTATCAACCACTTCTTTTAGCTCTTTCACAATCCGTTTTAAAATACTATACTTTAATGTTGCCGGCACACTTTTTTCGGTAATCAAAGAACCACCTAACTTGACGAAGATCAAATTGTTTTCCATAATATACCATAATATACCATAATATACTATTACTTAAGTATGGGATATAAGATAAGTGCTAAAAAAATGGCGAGCGACAAGATATGAGTTAGGAGAACTTACAAATTTTCATTAAAGCTTTTTGCAAGGAACAAAACAAAATAAAATAAAATAAAATAAATTGTTGACACTGATTAACACTGATTAATACAGAAAAAAAATTGGATCCGTGTAAATCCGTGTAAATCTGCGTCCTAAATTAAATTTATTTATGGGTAGAAGTTATACTTTATATACAACAAGCAAGCAAGCAAAAAGCTTTATTTCGCACCCCGAATCTTATCAGAAATGGTTCTTATCTCATTTGAGATCTCATTCAAACTCGCTCTTAGCCGTACCAGCTCTCTTGCCATACTTCGCTTTTCCGCATCCTCACTGCGTGCAAATTTGGTCGATAGCGCATTTATCGAACTCGATTTCTCCGTTATCCGCTCTGATGTATCATCCAATTCCGATGAAATCTGCGTTATATCCACCCCTTTACCTCCGCCTCGCGAAACATACACATATACAAACGCAGAACCCAATATCAAGCCCAATATAATAGATATGATGACATAGAGTGCAATTGGCGGTGCTTCTATCGTACTAGCGAGTTCCTTATAATCCTCTGATAGTTTAGATGCCCAACCCGGATGCCCACC
>JAUWVD010000011.1 GCA_030617585.1 Candidatus Methanophagales archaeon | reverse complement strand
TTGGCAACCGTGGAATATGCAAGCACTCTCGCAGGCTCCTTCGAGGTCAATGCACCTATATTACCGGTAAACATAGATATAGCTGCGAGCACCGCAGTAAAGATTGCTATTGATGCTGTTAAATCGCAGGCGGTGTAAATTAGTATCCACAGAGCTACGATAAATGGAACGATCTTTGCAAGAGAAGCGATGATTGACATTGGGATAGGGTCTGCACTTGTGAATACATCTGGTACCCATTCGTGTAACGGTGCAACGCCCACTTCTATACTCAACCCTAATACAAGCATCACATAACCGAGTATATAGAGTATAGCGTTAAATGAACTCTTTGTGTATGCTAAGATAACCGCACCGATCAAAAACAGAACGGTTGCTAAAACCATAAAGGTAATATACTTGATACCAACTTCTACGTTTGTGCCGCCCTCTCTAATCATAACTAAGATGTACGTTGGCACGGAAACGAGAACAAATGCTACCAGGATCATTGCAAGGTCCTGCGTAGTAAAAATGAACATGGTTGCAAGTATCATCAGCCCTACTAAGCCATAGTCAACACCCTGAATCACACTCTTTATCGCTTTTAACGAAAACAGGTTGATAATCCCTATTACAAATACAAAGGCGCAATAAATTGTGAGTTCTGGCTTTGCACTCGAAACAGCCCAAAACGCTATTATCGCTGCTACTATCGCACCTATAAGCCCTAAATCACGATACTTATATGACAAAACAGCACATAGCGTTAAAATTACTAGTGCCGCTAGCATTCCTAAAATCATCGTCAAGTCCATTATTGCCACACCCCCCTTACCAATAATACTACAATCACGAGAATAATCATCACAAGACCAAGAACGATGTTGATGTACCTGCTGAGGTACCCGGACTGAATAGCCCTGATTCTTCTTGAAGTCCAGCCGAATAAGCCGGGTATCACTTTTGTATTGAAGAATCCATCTATCGCAGGGTTTACATAATCATCAAGGATATGAGAGATGAAAAAGCCTATCTTCGGCAGGATATAATCGTTAAGATATGGTAGATACATCCGGTCGCTGAGGAAACTGCCAAATCGGGAAAGAGCACTTATACTTGGCTTGTATACGGCAACGAGAAATACTGCAAGTATTGCCAGCCCTACGCCAATGGACATCGCTTCGCCCCCTGCGTGGCGGAAGTGCTCAGCCTCCTCAAAAAGGATAATACCGCAAGAGATTACAAAAAGCACAGACGCCATCAGTACGTATCCGAGTTTCATTAACCCGCCACCTTCTACATGCTCGTGCTCTGGCTTCTCGCCCTTTATGAAGTTTAAGCTGAGGAACTTTGCAAGAACTGCAGAATAGAGTAATGAAATAACTATTAGAAGCACAAGGGGCAGAGCCATGTCATGATGAAGCCAGAGATGTTCATACAGTACATCCATCGAGGATTTCACCCAGTAAGCGGTGAGCAGTGGTATCCCCACGAGGAATGACGAGGCGATGATGGTAACGGCAAAAGCGGTTTTCATTCGCTTCCCAAACTCGAAATCGCCACATAGGAACCGGCTGTGTGTGCCATGAATCAAGTGACCGGCTACAAGGAACAAACTCGCTTTTGCAAATGCATGGATCGCCATATACCAGAAGGCAACGAGCAACGCCAAATTCATACCTGCTACTTCTATGTCAATCCAGTAAGAAGTAGCTCCCGCTGCAAACATCAAGCCAATACTCGACATCGTGGACGCTGCAAGCAGAACTTTCCGCTCCCGCATCCCTGTTCCACAAAGCGCACCATATAAGCCTGATAAGAGCCCTATTGCGAGAACGAAGATAAAAACATACTCGAGCCCGGGCACATCATGCAAGTGCCAGGGTTCAATATACCACGTAAGTTTGAGGAATACAAAAGCACCTGCTGCTACCATTGTCGCACTGTGCAAGAGTGCACTAACGGTTGTGGGACCAGTCATTGCAGTCATGAGCCACTCGCTAAAAGGCACCTGCGCCGATTTCGTGAATAGCCCCATAAGCAAACAAACCAGAAGAATTATTGTCCCAGCAGCGCCAAGAGTTATAAAAAGCGTGTGCCAATTTATCTCTGATATGTTGAGGGTGCCTGCGAATACCCATATCGCTGCAATTGCTAGGAACATCGGCACATCACCAAATCTTATCGTTGAAATCGCCCTCCAACCGCCAAAGCTCGGCGGCCAACTAAATTCAAGCGGGCCCACCTTCCTTCCGGCTTTACCCACGTAGGCTATATCATCGTCATCTCTGAACCAATGTCCAATTAAACCCCATGATGCAACACCCAGACCTTCCCAGCCAACAAAGAGCAGGAATAAGCTGTCGCTATACACAACGAGTAGCATTGATGCCGTGAAAAGGTTGAAGCAGAACCAGTACCAGCTTGGTCTGTAGTCGCCTTTCATATAATCCAGGCCGTAAATAGCGATGAAGAACGCTATAAGTGCGGTTACAACGCCCATATAGCTGCTTAAATAATCGATCATAAAAACAAAGTTTATTCCGAGATCGGGTATCCAGGGGTAAGTATACTGCCCCTCTAAGTTAATAAGAATATAAATACTCATCACGACCGAGATGAAGATGCCGAATACTGAGAGATAAGGCAGCTTATCCGTCCAGCCCTTACTCTTGTATGCTAAAGCAATAGGGATACTACTAACAACAGGAGCTAAGAAAAGCAGCAGGAAAATTAGCTCATTGCTCATGGCAAAACACCTCCTACGGTAGCTACCTGCAACTGCATTAAATTCTGAATGAGAGAGTTAAGCCCAGGAATCAATGCTGTTGACAGTGGTGGGAAAACGAGCAACACGGAGACAATACCAATTATAAATAGTGGCACATAAAAGTATCTGCTTATCTCCAACCTCTTCGTGTCCTTCGGTTTACCATAGAACACCTTTCGTACTGTATAGAAACCATACCAAACCGAGAGAATGAACATGAATATTACAGCTAAGAGAATCGGTAAGCTTCCGGCCCAGCCGAGGAAAGAGGGAGATTCTGGTCTGAGGAACGTTTCTACAACACCGCGCAATATGAAAAATTCACCGATCATGCCTATTGTCAACATACCGCCAAGGTTCAAAAATCCAATTACTGCTGCATTTGAGATCGCTGGTACGGAATCGTGCAATCCACCCATCTTATTAAGATCTCTCAGACCATGATGGACTGCGATAATCCCGCCCGCGCTCGAGAACAAAATCGACTTGCCGAATGCATGCGACATGTACTGGATAACCAATCCGACTAGCCCAAAAGGTCCTAAACAGAGCGCTACCAACATATAGCCCATCTGAGATACCGTGGAATACGCTAACAGTCGCTTAAAGTCTGTCTGCTTGAAGACCGAGAAACCCGCATAAATACTCGAAAATATCGCATAAATAATTATTGGCATTCGATAGGCAGCAATAAAAGAGTAATCTATAAGAGCAATCCTCAGCAAAACGTACCCCGCAAGACCCACAGTTAAGGGGCTTAACAATGCACTCAACGGCGTAGGTGCTTCTGCGTGTGCCCACGGAAGCCACACATGAGGCCCCAAGACCGGCAGTTCTATTACCATACCGATAAAGATAAGCGTCCATGCGATCATACCGACCGTGGCAAAAGGTGGCACTAACGCATTGAGGGCAAGCGTACCATTAGTAACACCTATTATTATTATCCCTGCCAGCGCAAGCACACCGGCAATTAAACTCCAAATTAGGTATAATTGGCCCACCCACTGCCGGTTACCATAGCCATAGAAGTAAATAAGGAAGAACGCAGTAATAAGCGCAATCTCTAAGAACACATACAGCAGAATGAGATTGCCACTGTAAACTAACCACAACATTGAAACCGCATAAAATTGGTATAAGAATATGTATTTCTTGAACTCGCTTTCCACATTTAGTTCCATCTCTCCAAATCGGTGTACCATATACGGAAGAGCGAAAAGGGCGACCATTGCAGAAACGATACAAATTGTGAGTCCGAACGCATGCGCTATATAGTCAAAGTTAAGATAAATCTCGCCTATTGGTGCGGAAAGGGTCACTATAGATATCTCAGGCGTACACCCCTTGAGAATACTGTAGATGATAGCAAAAAAAGGTACTAAAAATGAGATTGCAGAAAGATATGTCGCTTTCTTTGATGATAAAAGCGGCGCTATACATACTACTATTAAGGGCAAGAGCAAGACGTAAAGCATAATCATACTTTATCCCCCCCTATCTTAATCACATTTGTGTGAATATCCCTCTTCTGTTTGTCGAGTATAGCAATAGCAGCGATTAAAATTAACAGTTCGCCGCTGCTCGTGAAGATCGTGACGATTGCAATACCAAAGGCTGCATTTGCAAGAAGCGCAACAGAGAAGAGCGGGATCAAAGCCATGAACACTGCTCCAAACATCAGCTCCAGTGCTATAAGTAGCCTGATTACGTCTTTACTTGAAATCGCTGTGAGATAGCCTATAAGTAGGATAACAAAAGAGGTAACGTAGATTATCGATGCAGTCGTCATATCAATCGCTAACATTTAGTCCTCCGTCCCCCCCGCAACCATTTTTAATACCGATAACAGTAGAAGCACAACAAGCGCCACCAGCGATAAAACCAGTATTAGATATTCTGATTGTGACATAAAATTTATGAGTTCGAATTTGATCACGCTGGAAGACATTTCCGGATTGAGCATTTTGTAACTGTAAATTGCGAAGCCGACGACCGCGGCGGTTATGACCACCAGAACTGCCCAAGGCTTTGAAAACTGGCTTTCGGGATCTGACCTATATGTCGCCGCCACAGCCACTGTTACTATACCTATCGCACCTACAAAGATGAACACGATTAAAACGAATACTGGCTGGAGACTGAAGATAGCGTAAATGCTCGCTACAAAGATCAGTGTCGCAGACATGTATAGCGAAGAGTAGAAGTTATCTTTGCTTAGCAGAACACCTAATGATGACAACACGGCTATACCCGCGAGGGCTATCAGTACCCATACTTCCATACTCATGGATTCAACTTTTTGTATAGCTACTTAAAAAGCTTTCGGTTTTTTCCGATGACTTCATCTAAAAAATGTGGATAATGGAAGGTTTATGTACTATCGTAAAAAATACTAATGGTTTATATACTGCTATGTGCCATAGTATAAGTGAGGACGATGCATATCATAACCCTTAATTGCGCAGACGACACGGAGAAGAAGCGTGTGCGGTATGTCATAGATAAGTGGGAGGGGGATAAAGAAGGGCAAAGGGCTAAGGGCAAAGGGCTAAGGGGTGAAGTAGCAGAGGTAAAAGCGATAGTTGTGAAGGGGGATTTGGCTGAAGGCAAACTCGGCGATTTTATCGATGAGTTGTATTCCAAGATAAGTGCTGGGCAAGTAGAGATATACAAAGCGGAGATAGAGAAGATCGAGCCCGAAAAGAAGATTGAACGTTTGAATGTGACGTTTAAGGATAATATAAAATCCGTGGAGAAGCTTATCAGCTTCATCTTTAGCAAGAAGAATACCACGCTCCGGGAGCATCGAAATCTCAGTGACAACTTCTCTGAGATGGTATACCAGGTATACATGAGAAGGGGGAAGGGCGGGGTTGAGGTGAGGATAGTTTTAAGAGAAGAAGGTGGGGAAACAGTAGCGGATATTCGATTAGAAGGCATAGAAGTCGCATCGAAATCGCTGAAAGCGGATTTGTTGGATGATTTTTCGTTCTTTGATGTTAGCATAGATGAGGAATAATGGTAGACTTGGTTATCGCTAAAATGACGAATGTAAAAAAATCGAAAGTTTTAAATACTGCGAGATATAGATAAATATGACAATACAGGGGGGTGGGACGAAGAGGGGAGGGAATTGAGGTTTTGGAAAGGTTGAACAAGCTGACGAAGACAATAGCGGGTCCTGAGATGGACTTAGAGAAGTTGAAACTTGTAGTTTCATTTTTGGATAAGGGCAAGCAAACGCCCTGTGCATTCGTTTAAGGACGATGAGATAACGTTTTTGCGCGGATTTTGGAGAGCGCCGGAAAAAGATGGAAGAAACTGCGAAGAAAGCGAGAAGGTGTAACAAAAGAAACGGAAAGGGGTGCTTTGGCTTCTGAGATTAGAGAATTTGAAGGTGATAAAAGAGATTTGTATGCAATGCGGAGAGAGAGATATTATTCGATAAACAAAGTTTTATGAGCGATAGTCAAAAGATGAAGGATGACGGATCCATCACCGTGGAAATTAACACTATTTCCGAAGCTGGACGGCAACATAGAGTAGATTCCGTCGTTCGTGAAACGGAAGCAAGACTAAAAGTCAATGGTAGGTTCTGCACCCACTTATTTTGCCTACCTTATCATTTTGAAGAGCTCGCAATCGGATATTTAACAACCGGAGGGCTTGATCCTGCATATATCGCGAACATAGAAGTCAAAGAGGTAAATCCTGCGGTATATGAAATATTGGTTACGCTAGAAAAGGAAATCTATCGAAATCTGTCAACTGTTAACTCTCAGTTGAGAATAAAGAAGGAAGATGTGTTTGCATATGCAAACGAGTTAGAAGAAGGCGGTATATTATTTAAGGCGACTGGGGGCACTCATGTAGTTGCCGCTTTTAGTCGAGGAAGCGACACTATCCTTATCGAGGATGTAAGCAGGCACTGCGCAATAGACAAACTCGTAGGGGCGTGCATTACGAAAGGGATAGAAATCTCCGAAAGCGTTTTGGTTACTTCTTGCCGACAAACGTACACGACAGTGAAGAAGGAGATCTGCGCCGGTTTCCCAATAACAATAAGCGTTTCCGCACCTACTGCTCTCGCGGTAAAGGAAGCAGACGAATTTGGAATGACCCTTGTCGGTTTCGCCCGCGATAAAAGGTTTAATGTGTATACAAATGATTGGCGGATTGTATAATGACGTCTAAGACCTGATTTTTTATTCTTTCCGCAGTTAAGTCAGTAATATATTGAAGTTTTGACTTCGCTTCTGACTCTTTGAGCCCGGCAATACTACTCTTCGCACCCATTACGAGCTTATTAGAGAGCTGAAGTGCGTAGTCAATTGAGCCGGCCTTTATAAATAGCTCTCTCATCCTGTCAATGTCAAAGCTGTCAAGCTCTCTTTTACCGGTCATGATCTCGCTTATATATTCCCTTTCTGAACGTTCGGAATGGTTCAATGCGTGGATAACAAGAATAGTCCGCTCACCATTTTTAATGTCCAATCCAACAGGCTTTCCGGTTTTCGCGGGATCGCCGCATATATCCAGGATGTCATCTTGAATTTGAAAAGCAATTCCCACGTTTTTACCATAGTTGCGGAAATTATCGATTTCCGCTTCGCTTCCGCCGCCAAGCATTGCGCCTGCTTCAGCACTAGCCATAAAAGTAGAAGCAGTTTTCAGCGTCGCCACTTCCAGGTATGATTGCTCGGTCGTCTCTTGTAAGGTTCTTAACGAGAACTCCAGATACTCACCCATAGCAATGTCCGAGACCGCACTCGAGACCAAACCCACTACTTCCGGCACCCCGCACTTCGCAAGCATCTCACAAGAAATCCCAAACAAGAAATCACCAATCACAATCGCCTTTTTTTCGCCATACATCGCGGGATTAGAAGGGCTTTTCCTTCTTACGTAATTGTCATCTATAATGTCGTCATGAACCAGAGAAGCGTTATGAAGGAGCTCAATCGCTATTGCGGTAGTCATCGCCTTTTCCCGTGAGCCACCAACCGCCTCCGCTGATAGAAGGCATAGAATAGGTCGCAGTCGCTTTCCTCCAGTATCCTGTATATAACTCAGTGCATCGTGTATGATCTCATTTGAGCACCGCTGCATCTTCTGCTCGATAACCTCGCCCATCTGGCAGTTGAAATACTGCACCTCATCCTGAAACTGCTGCCCATTCATTTCAATTCACTTCGATTTTCATTTATTACTTTAAAAAATTATAAAACCCTCTTATAAAAAGACTCTGCATTTCAGAAAGAATAATTAACTCTTTTCTGAAACGCCAGCATCTTCAAAAGTAGCCATCTCACCCAATATTTTACAAGCTGCATCCACGATGCTTATCCCTAATGCCGCCCCAGTTCCCTCGCCAAGCCGCATATCCAGGTCAAGTAAAGGTTTTAAACCAATGTAATCAAGGGTGACGGAATGCCCCCTTTCTACTGACCGATGTGCGGCAATCATATAATCCTTCACTGCGGGCGCTATCCCATAAGCAACTAAAGCTGCTGTGCCTGATATAAACCCGTCAATAACAACAGGAACCCTATGCGATGCCGCTGCCAATATAACTCCGGCCATCCCACCTATCTCAAAACCGCCTACTTTTGCAAGGACATCTATTGCGTCTTTATTGTTTGGTTTGTTAACTCTTATTGCTTCCTCTATCACCCCTATCTTCTTCTCAAGTCCTGCATCGTCAATGCCAGTTCCTCGGCCCGTTACTGTTTCCACGTCATAACCGGTTATTACCGCTACAATCGCACTGCTCGGCGTTGTATTCCCTATACCCATATCGCCAACGCCAACAATATCCACGCCCTTTTTAGCTTCTAATTCAAAGACTTCTATCCCCGCTTCAATAGATCGCACAGCATCTTCATAACTCATTGCAGGTCCCTTAGCCATATTAGCAGTTCCGTATGCGATTTTCTTAGACACTAATCGTTCATGGGTAAAGTCCACCGCTACGCCCATATCGACAATGACTACCCTGGCCCCTGCATGTCTTGCCAGCACATTTATTGCCGCACCATCATTAAGGAAGTTATAAACCATCTGAGCGGTAACTTCCTTTGGATATGCGCTCACACCATCATCGGTAACGCCGTGGTCCCCCGCCATTGTTATAATCACTTTGTCCTTCATCTTTGGCATGGCATTGCCCGTAATTCCGGCAACTTTTGTGGATATGTCTTCCAAAGTACCCAAACTACCTGCGGGCTTTGTTAGTATATCCTGTCTCGCCCTGGCGGCACTTATTGCACGCTCATCCAATGCCCCAATTTTCTTTATGGTTTCTTCCATGATCCTCATCTATCGCGTATTATATTTATTGTTTATTTAGCCGCCCTGAAATTTGTTGCGATAAGATTGTTTATAAATCCAAAAGTTCTTAATTTTATAGCAAGGAATTCAGAAAAGGCATGCAAATAAAGAGAACGCAAGATTATATTGCCGTGCATGGTGACTTCAAAGTTCTTAGTTCTGCAATATATAACGGTGGTTTCGTTAGTGCGAAGACGATATTAAACGTGAATGTGGACAAGGATTTCAATGGAAACGCTTTTGTACTCTTTGACTCGCACTTCAAGGAGATAGGTTTAGCAAGTAAAGAGACAGTCGGATTGATGACTGCTGTTCCTATGAAGAATGCAAGGATCATAGAGAAGGGAGATATAACAGCTATTATAACCGCGGGCATATCAAAATCGACAGTAAACATAAACCTGTTGATAAACAAAAATCTGACACAGTCTGCGATGGTGAATGTGATAATTGTAGCAACAGAAGCGAAAACCGCGGCTTTCTACGATCTCGATGTGCACGATGAAAAAGGTGACCTCTTCACTGGCGACTATACTGATTCTGTAGTTGTGGCTTGTTATGAAACAGGGGAAGGAGAAACAAAAGAGGCAATATTCGCAGGTAAAGCGACAGAAATAGGGCAGACAATCTACGAAATTGTAAGAGAAGGCGTAAAAGACGCTCTTTATTCTCACGATAACTTGAGCAGGGATAGGTCGATACTTATAAGGCTGGAAGAGCGAGGGATATATTTAGACGATATGGTATCAACGGCTTTGGAGCTCTATGTGCCGGTAGAAGGCGAAGAAGGGGATAGAACAGAACTAAAAAAGAGGTTGGAAGAGACGATAAAGAAGGAATGCTCTGATATAAATATAGCTCTGCTGTTGGCGGCGGCACTACATTCTGATGAGGAAGAGATAAATAAGGGCCGAGCTGGAGAAGCGGGAGAGACGGACGCGGCATGTATTGTCGCTGATGAGCTCATTGGACTTGATATAGCAGAATACATAGGCGGCAAGAAAGCGCTTTTTAATTTCATCTATTATGACACGAGGAAACCGGGGATATTGGGCCGCTTGGGTGTTTTCATGGATGATGCTATCGGCGGTCTGATAGCAGGCTGCATGACTAAGATGCTGAGTTGATCCTCATTTTGTTTTTTCGCCGAAGTATCGCGGGAAGGTATTGCTCGGGGATGTGGCAGAAGTGGCGGAGGAAATTATCAGGGAAACCTGTAAAGAGCTGGATATTGAGATTATAACAAACTTTTTGGTGGAGAACATCAAAAATAAAAAATCGAAAAGATTATATAATCCTGTGACGTACCTGTGTTAATGGTCTAGTTTAAGTCATCGGCGGTCGTGCTTAAGTACAGGCCTTGTACCTTAAGTACGGGGTATGTGACTTAGAGGAATTAGGTGAGTTTGAAGAAGCTATAAACTGTTACGATAAAGCATTAAAGATAAATCTCGAGCATAAAATGGCAGGAGAATACAAAGAAGCATGCTTACAAAAATTATAAATAAATGGAGACCTTCTACCGGTTCTTTAGTGTAGTTTATGATGAGCAAATATTTAAAGAGAAGAGAATAAGGAAAGTATACCCAATTACTGTAAAATTGTGGTGAAAACATGAACGAAGAAGAAGTACCCTATAAATGTAGTTGTGGTGGAAATCTGAAGAAGACAAAGGTAGAGGTGGAGTTTTTCGGCATTGATTTTGGATTACGGGACGCAGAAGTTTGTACGGCTTGTGGTTCCGAATACCTTGACCAGGATACTTTGAAAGAGATTGAGAAGGAGATAAAGGAGCGAAAGATTTTTGCCTTGGAGAAAAGAGTCCTGGTTACCAAGTCTGGAGAATCCCTTATGATAAGGATACCGCCAGAGATTGCAGAGTTCCTTAATATCCATTATAAGTCCCTAGTTCAACTTTTTCCCGTGGATAAGGACAGGTTGGAGGTCAAAGTCGTTGATTGATATGGTGCTTAAATATCAAACAGCGGTGATGCCCACGAATTCAGAGCTTGTCCCATAATTTCATAATCAAACAGCTTTACGATACTTTTATATGTTTTCAACCACATATAAACATTATTGCATTCATAAATATAGAAGACTCCGCAACCAAAATTGGCTATTTCCCCCGACTATCCGACTATTGCTGACTTAATCGAAGAAGACCTCATTTGTAGACTTGTAGACGATGTAGTAGAAAGTATAGACATTAAAAGTATCGAGGAAAAATATGATGGCCCTGGCAGTCCTGCATATCATCCAAAGGTCATGATGAAACTCCTCATTCCGGGCACCATCGATGGTATTCGCTCTTCTCGAAAGATCTATCGTGTGAGAGCAAAAACGGTAGAACGGCTGTTCGGGCACGTTAAGCAAAATATGGGGTTAAGAGAGTTTTTGACTAGAGGTTTGCAAGGCGTGAGGGCTGAATTCAATCATCCCTCAAAAATATGTGTAGAAGCATTAAAGGGGTATGGTCCAAAATTTTATCTTCTTTGAGCAAAGGTTTAAGTTTATACCAAGTATAGTACTAATTAAAGTCAATTGTGGGACAGCTTCATAAATACGGGGTATAGTGACTTTTATGAGGTATAAAGCCAAAGAAAACATTGAAGGACAACAAACAGGAGTTTAAATGAAGGGAAACAAACTTTCTGATGAAGTCTATAAAAAGCGATTTAAACCAAAAGAGGAAGATATTCGTGGCCCATTTTTCCGCGACCAAACAGCAATAATACATTCATTACCTTTCAGGAGGTTAAAAAGAAAGACGCAGGTCTTTTTTGCACCGGACAACGATCATATCTGCACTAGAATTGAACATGTTCTTCACGTATTTACAAACTCCACAACGATTATTAACGAATTAATCAGAAAAGGCTGGAAATTAAATACAGAACTGGCTAAAGCGATTGCATTGGGGCATGATATAGGACATGCCCCTTTTGGACACGCGGGAGAAGAGGTTTTAAAGGGGATTGTTAAAAAAGAAACAAACGGAAAAACTAACTTTTATCACGAAATCAATAGTCTTCGATTCGTAGATTACGTTGCAGAAAAAGGTGAGGGGTTAAAGTTAACTTTTGGAGTGAGAGACGGAATAGTTAGTCATTGTGGAGAAAAAGTAGAAAACGAACAGTTTATTGAGCCTGACTGGGGAGTTAGGAAATTAGAAAAAATCGAAAAATTAGATAAATACCCCGCTTCATATGAAGGATGCATTGTTAGAGTTGCTGATAAAATATCCTCTCTAGGTAGAGACATGGAAGATGCGATTGAATTAAAAATCATTGATGCTGACAAAATCCCTGATGATATGTTGGACTATCTCGAGATTGAATCTTCAAAGGCAAAATACCAATTCAATCGAGCTCTTTTAAACAAGATAATATATGATGTAATCGATACTACAGATAGTACAGGAAAAATAGGCATGTCCGACTATGGTTTTGAATCCATAAAGTCAATTAATGAATTCTCTCAAAAAAATATCTATGACGCTGAAGAAATAAAAAATTATAAACACTATGTAGAGGTGATAATCCCAAATATTTACAATTCTTTATCTGAATTATTTGATAAATATGAATTTAGCATTGACCACTATAAAAAGTGCTTTATTAGGTCTTATCAAGACTTTGGTGACTATTTAAGTGCGTATAAAAAATTCTATGAGGAATCGGATGCTGATAAAACACAAATTTTGGTTGATTATATATCTGGGATGTCAGACAATTATGCAATAAGATTTCACAAGGATATTTCTATTCCAAAAACGGTATTTAAATAGAATCGATGAAAAGTTATTCAATAGCTTATCTGCGGATGCACCCAAATTCATTCGGGTGTGGCCTGTGCCTGTGCATCGTAGCCCAATCCGCCAGAAGGTTGAACTCCTTCATGTGATGTTTACCAGTATCGGTGCAGAAGCCCCCTTTGCGGTGGATGTTCCCCGCAAAGGGGGATTGCGAAGCATTTTTGATAAAACTTTT
>JAUWVD010000124.1 GCA_030617585.1 Candidatus Methanophagales archaeon | reverse complement strand
TAAGCTCCACTGCCTGGTGATCCACCAGAGCTCATGCCCCCGATCTAAGACAATTTATACATTTATAGAACCGCGAAAAGTGCATACATTTCGCATAGCACTGCCAGTTCTACCGTCTCCACTTCGCAATCCCGCTAACGGAAGATTTTGGAGAACTACGAAGCATTTTTGTGAAACATTTTTGATAAACAAGTGAACGTGATCCTCATTCACTGCCAGGTCTATATTCTCGATAATTAATTTAATCCCTAATTCCTATTGAAGACACTGAGAATACCACCTCTGCTTCTGGCATGTTAGGCGAATCAATTAACTTTGCTACCCTCTTTCCTCCCTTTGACTTTCTTAGATATAATCTATTATCATTAACCTCACAGGCTTTTCGGTAGCTTTTAGTTCCTCTGCAAGCTCTCCCGCCTTTTCTACCAGCAATATTTGATGATTTGAATTATATGCACGAGCAACATGTATGTTTTTAAGAACATCGTTGTAATCGAGCTCCGCGCCTTCTGACATATCTTTGATTCTATCGGGTCTAAATGTGTTCTCAGTATCAATTATTATAGCAGAACCGTTTAAACCGCCTTTTTCCGGTGGCAACTGCACATTTACTGCAAGTTGGTGTGCTATTTGCGTCTTCCCACTTCCGAATTCACCATAAAACTCGGTAAGCGCTTGTGTCTCTAAACCGCCACCTATTAACTCATCTAATGATTTAGATCCCGTGGTCAGCTTGCCTATATTATGTCGCCTTTCTAATATTTTATCGCCGGTCTCGAACCCGCCTATATCAGCGGCTTCCCTTGCGGCGGATATTATCTTTGATGCTGTCGCTTCGCCTATTTCAACAGTTGCTACCAACTCCATAGGCGATGCTACTGCTATCGCCTCTAACGAATTAAAACCTGCTTCACGTAATTTCTCTGCTATTGCAGGTCCAACTCCCGGTAACTCATCTAAGTCCACTTTATCTCTTCACCTCATCCGACTTAAACGTAACATTCGCATACATACCCTCTTTATATCAATATAACTTGCCTTTTTCAACGTAAAACAAAAAAATGGGGTGAGGGTAGCTGTTTAAGTAAAACCCCTGTCAGCTATTTTTTTTATCTGTTGCTTATTTTGTTGCTTCCGCGATGTCTTCTCTTGTTACTGTCTTTCTTTTAGCATGCCTTGCAAGGTGTACGGCTTTTACCGCAATTTTTTCGGCTTCTTCCTCTAACAGCCGTATTAATTCCTGGCTCGCGTCATCACTTACTCTCTCTGCTCCAGCGTTCCGAATTATCCTGGTTACCGGTGCTATTGGTAGTTCACTCATTTTTATCATTATCATTAGGCGTTGAGAAGTATATAAGCTTTTTGGATGTTCTTAGAACGTGGAACTTTGGAATACAAATTTTGAGAGAAAAAAAAGGAGTATGTATAGCAATAAAAACTCCACCTTTTTACATAACCGCAATTAAATAAACCTAACGTACAACTCAGAGAGCTTCTTTTTTGTTAAAACGCTATATTTATCCCCCTTTTTCTTCTGCTTTTAGAGTGTTTGACAGCCACCTAACCTCATCCACCCACATGAAATAGCGAAGACCCCAAAATTCATAGAAATAGAACTGGGAACAATTATAGCAGAGGAGATAGTTGGAAAAATAGACATAGAACGGGTATCAGATCTCATAAAAGAGATAGATGAATTTTAGGCGGTCTCACAATTCAAAATCTCAGTAAAAAGAAGACCCTGTATAGCTTTATAAACTCTGAACGATAGATGTAAAAATATTATGGCAGCAAACTACCAGGCAATGACAACCGAAAAAGTGATAAATGAATTTATATCGTCAGAGCTTAGAGTGCCGATCCCATTAGTAAAAGAGATTTGTAATAGACCGGATTCAGTCCCGTATTTAGCACGTATTGTCGAAGAGGACATCTATTGGGAGATAGGAGGACCCGGTGATGCATGGTCTTCCATACATGCATTACATCTATTGGGTGGCATAAAAACAACAGAAGCTCTTCACGTACTTATCGCTACATTGAGAGATTATGGTGAAGATATCGGTAATTGGCTATTAGGATCCATGCCTTCTATATTAGCTAATTTTGGTCCTTCTGCGATTGGGCCGCTAAAAGCGGTGGTCCTGGACGAAGGTTTGGATGGATTTGTCAGGGGTGCTGCATCAAAAGCGTTGGTTGTAATTGCCTATAATCATTCAGAGTGTCGAGAGCCCATAATAAAACTATTTCGACAAATTATCAGGGATGCAGATGTTAGAGATGCAGAAGATTCTGATAAGAAATGTTGTTTAAGAAAAGAGTCTCTATAAGAGAACGAAGTGAAGAAGGGCCATATGTTGTAGAACTGAAGAAAGAGGTAAGTGTATTCGTAAAAGATATAAAAAACGATAGGGATGAAAACTAAAAGCCAAAATGTCAACTAAAATCATAGTAATTATATCTCTTGTATTAGTAACGACAACATTGCTTTCTCTTTCCATTTTACATAGACCCACAGAACTCTTAGAAAAGGAAGAACAGCAAGATAGGGGCGAAAGAATAAAACTGCCTGAACCATGCAATACGAGTAACACATCTGTTGAGGCGGCATTATCGCAAAGAAGGTCAATAAGAGCTGAACTTGCAGATGCTGCTCTTGGACAGGAATGCGTAAGAGATGCCGCAATAGACATCGTATTCACCGCCGTTTATGAGCGAACGACAAGGAAATATGGTGAAAGGGGAATTAGATATGCGCACATGGAAGCAGGACATGCAGCACAGAACGTTTATTTGCAAGCTGTCTCCTTAGACCTCGGCACGGTAGTCATTGGCGCTTTTAATGACCTTGAAGTCGCGAAAATCGTGAATGTTAGCGAGCAAGGGAATCCGCTATATATATTTTTATGCCGGTTGGAAGAGAAGGTTAAATAATGCTCGATATAATCAGCTTCTTGACACAGATACCAATAAGGAAAGAGGTGAAGCTAGAAGAAGTGGCAGCCAAAACTTACCTCTTCCCATTCGCAGCGTTATTGATTGGCCTACTCGTCTCCGTGGTAGCTTTCGCCTCTTTTAGATTCTTTGTACCTGTAATTGCATCCTTGCTCACGCTTCTCGCCATTTATCTTATCTCTGGTTTGATCCACCTGGACGGTGTAGCGGATTTCTTTGACGGGATAATGGCAAGAGGAAACAGAAGCGAGAAGCGAAAAGCGATGAAGGACGTGAAGATAGGGATAGCGGGTTTATTCGCTGTTATCTTTGTGCTGCTCGTGAGTTTATTTGCTATTGAGACAGTATGCGCGACTACTTTCAACTGTGATTTGTACTCATTTTACACCTTTGCTTCGGTATTCATAATAGCAGAGGTTTCAGCGAAGATAAGCATGAATACCTGCATGATAGTAGGCAAAGGATTTGAAGGAGTGGGTGGGATGGGCACTTTGTTTATACGCTCTTCTACCGGGTCGCGATACGTAGTTGCTCTTCTTTCTTCCGCGTTCATTGCTCTAATTTGTACTATTTTTACTGATCCTTTTCGTTTCTTTATCGCCTTTACCGGCATTGTAGTCGCATTCGTTGTCGTTTGGATAGCGAAGAAGAAATTCGGTGCGGTAAGTGGAGATGTCATAGGTGCTTCAAATGAGCTTGCAAGATGCGTAACGCTACTTATATTGGCGATACTATAACTGTTTGTATTTTGATGTGGGCGATTTGTGATTTAACCACCCTTTATGGGGCAGATACCTTACGAGTAACGCCAGGGTCAGGATTTGAACCTGAGCGTCCCAAAAGGGACAGTGACTCTCGAGGCCACCGCATTTGTCCACTCTGCCACCCTGGCACCTTCACACTTTCGCACATAGTGATATAAATCATTCATGAATTTAAATTTACGTTAAAAAAATAAATCCGTGCAATCTGTGTAAATCTGTGTAAATCAGTGTCTAAAATTCGGGTATATTAATTTTTATGCTCATTTGCGGTCTACCCGCTCGTGTACAGCGGCCATGATAATCGGTAATGCAATTGTGGCATCGCAATAAACAGTAACTGCTTTCGCGTTACTACCGACCTTACCCCAGGATTTCGCTTCCTCTAAGGTCGCACCACTCAAGCTACCATCCTCTGGCGTATTAGTGCTTATCTGTATCGCGTAGTCGAAACCTTCTCGACCATCTTCCCGTGGTGGTGCTACCAATGCGGATTGAAATATGAAGTTCTTTGGCACACCACCACCGAGTATTATCGCACCTGTGCGCTCAGCATCGCAGAAGAGACCTATCAATTCCTTCATGTCATCGAATACATCTACTTTCAAGGGACGCATCTGTTTATATATCCACGCATGGAGTCC
>JAUWVD010000152.1 GCA_030617585.1 Candidatus Methanophagales archaeon | reverse complement strand
GAGTACGTACGGTATGAAAAATCCTGCCCCTGTCTGCTCTTCGACCTCGCCCTTTTTATTCAGAGTAATACTATTTTCCTTTGCGGGCTCTTGTATTCGCTCTTTTAACGTTTCGTCTATCTTTGATTCCTCCAAAAGACTATTCCTCAAAAACGTCTCTATCACACTGGTAGGGGGAGAACTGAATAGCCCTGCCTTTGAATACACAGTAACATCTCCCGTTTCACGGTAATTTTTGTGAATGACGAAGAAGGCGTTTATCTCATCATCCAAAAGAGCACTCTTTGCGTTCTCAGAGTTACCGAATTTGGTAAAATTATCGTTTGCTTGCAGTATTCCCACCTCATCCACGAACCCGATATTTCGCGGTGTTTCAAGAGCCATCTGCGGAATAAAACCCATTGCAATCACCATCGGTATAAGGATTAATAACGGTAAGATCAGGACGAAAATAAAACTTTTCGTCTTTACCGTTGACAGAAACTCATGTTTCGCGATTATGATTATTTTACGCATTCTCTACCACCTCGATAAAGATCTCATTCAATGAAGGCGCCTTCAGCTCAAATCTCCGGACTCCCACAACCTCAACTAGCTTTTTAAGTATCTCCTGCGGGTTGGTGTCCTCTTCCAGACTCAATTCCGCATATTTGCCGTAATCGTTTACCTTCTTTACTCCTTCAACTCGCTTCAACTTGCCTTCGTATTCCACAACTACCGATTCCTTATAATTGCTCTTGATTTCCGCGAGTGAGCCGTAAAGAACTCGTTTGCCCTGATTTATCAGTAGAATTCGGTCGCACATCCGCTCAACCTGATCCATCTGATGTGTACTCAGGATAATCGTCTTACCCTCGCGCTTCAGGTCGACCAGAATATCTTTAATCAGCTTAGTATTTAGTGGATCGAGCCCGGAGAAAGGCTCATCAAGAATTAATAGCTCCGGGTTGTGAATGAACGCAGCAACGAGCTGGACTTTTTGTTGCATTCCTTTGCTCAGCTCTTCTATCTTTTTCCTTTTATAATCATAGAGCTCTACCTTATTTAACCAGAAATCTATCTTATCATCGGATTTTTTTACCTCTTTTAGTTCTGCGAAATACTTCAAACACTCGAAAACTGTTATTTTTTGGTATAAGCCACGCTCTTCGGGAAGATAGCCGATTCTCGCTTTGAGCGCATCATCAAATTTACGTCCAAATATGTCTATATCGCCATGATCAGCTCTTAAGATGTCGAGGATTATCCGTATCATCGTTGTCTTTCCTGCACCGTTCGGACCGAGCAAACCAAATATGACGCCCTTTCCAACGTCAAAGCTGATGTTATCAAGAACTATCTTCGTGTCGAACCTTTTTGTCAGTTCCTTCACATCCAAAATTTTTACGGTCATCATTTACCCCTTTATTTTTGTATACTATGCAGTATAACTTCTACCTATAAATTTAATTTAGGACGCAGATTCACACAAACCTTTCTTTAAAAAAGAAAGCTTTACCAAAGAAATTGGCTTTTGATAAAACTTTTTTCTAAAAAGTTTTAGTGTTAATCTGTGTCAATAACTATTGATTGCCCATATAAGAACGAAAAACGGTTATGTAAGTGAAGAGATTTAACAGTATCTGAATTCAAAAATATTGTATTTCCCCGACTGGTCTTCGTAAACCTTTTCAAGCTGTTCACAGTATTTAAACTTCTTGAGACACTCCGGTGCGTTCTTCTGTTCTTCTTTTCCTACATACACGTAGCTAGCATCATATTTCCGCAGCACGGCAAGGGTATCCGAAATATTACCCTTGTAAGCTTGTTCTACATCATCATCTCGCTCCCAAAAATCATAACCATGACCATAAGCCCAATTCGTATAACCAAGCACCCGCAGTCTTCCGCCGATCATGGTCACTGGTGTATGAATGGAGCTCCAGGTTAAGAATACGGATCGCTCGGGTGTGTTCTCTCGTACCCACAGTCCCGTCTCATATTCGCCTACGGAAGCGCAAGAAGAGCAGGTAGATAAATTCCAGGTCACAACTAACGCGGAAGTGAAAATAGAGAATACGAGCAAGAGCGTAATTGTGGCGGTGACTAATAGCTTACGAAGCTTTGTACTTTTACGGCTAAACGTAATATCGGCGAGAAAACAGCCTCCTGCGAGTGATATTGGGATCCAGGCATAGTGAAAGAACTTATACATGTCCCAAACATTTGGTGTAAACGAGCACAAATTAGGGATTGCAAGCATCATGAACATCCAGGAATAGACAAAGAAACCGTGTGGCTGCACGGATTTCTTGTACATACTGCCGATAGCGAGTAAAAAAGGCAACCCAAAATTTGCGAGATAAAACCAAAACGGTCCGTCTTTAACGAAATAGAAAGCCCAAGGTAGTTTCAATTCAATGAAGCCGCTGCCCTGACCGATCCCAGCAAACATTTGAATTACGTAGGGTACGATAAGCGGCAGGAAGAATAGCAGGAAATAGAGTTCATAATTGCGGTTGTTCTGTAAACGAGTGTCCAAAAGCTTCTTTAAGTAAATCAGAGCGAAGAGAAGGAATACAGAAATGCTTGCAACCATGTGAAAAGGGAACAACAGACCTGCTAACAAGCCGGCCAACGCTAGTTCTCGTTTACCGTCGCGCGTGTCGGTGCCCAAACATGATCGTGAACCGCGATATAAGAAATACGCCGAAGTAGTAAGTGTTGGCAATCCCAGAAGCTGAGGGCGCTGCTGTAACAGATTATCAAAAATAGGTGGTAGTGTGAAGAACGTGCCATATTCATATGCATAATTTGTACTGTGTTCTAACTGCCCCGAGAATATAGCGTAGAAGAAGAGGAAATAAGAAAAACCGCCACCTAGCGTTCCGAGCAATACAGTATAAACGCCTGCTCGTTCATTCTTCAGATACGATGCGAAAACGTAGAGCGAGAGTGCGAATAGGAAAACAAAAAATGCGTTTGTAAATACGATTAAGCGTGGTAAGAACGCGCCAAAAGCTTTTTCTAATATCGCCGTGTGAAAATCAACGAAGTAATGATAAGTCATATCAACGCCCGCGTAATAAGGCATCTGAGGTGGAAAGTTGCCGTTATTTATGCTTTCTATTATGCCATAGTGCATTGGCGTGTCTTGCCAGTTAGAACCGGTCAAAATGATGCGGCTATTATGCCAGACCCATACGGTTTTGCTGAGCACGAAATACGCGAAGAGCGCAATTCCTGAACTTAACAACACACCATTCAGCGAGTGCAAATGTAAAACACGCCTTTGGTGTTCCGGTTTAGTATTACGTAAGAGAAAGAGTAGCAGAAATACGAATAAAATGGTAAATGCAATTAGAATGGTGTGCTGGGAATAGCCAATAGCAAGAGAGAGAAAGTAAATAAGGTGTGTGGAAATCATCACGCTGAGAAGTATGTACAACAATATTTTCTCTTGCATGTTCAGGGCTTTGAAGTAATATTCGACTATTATGTAGCCAGGGACGAAAAGAGTGAATATGAGTGCGGAAACGAGTGCTGCATAGGGCGAGAAGAAAGAGGCTATTAGCAACAG
>JAUWVD010000181.1 GCA_030617585.1 Candidatus Methanophagales archaeon | reverse complement strand
AATTATCGAGCTCCGAAACCGCATCAAGCACCTTCACGCCTTCGCTTATTATCTCTGGCCCTATCCCATCGCCTCGGATTACCGCAATATTATGCTTCATTTTTCTTTATAAAGTATAACTCCTACCTATAAATTTAATTTCGGACGCAGATTTACACGGATTTACACAAACCTTTTCTTAAATAGAAAAGCTTTACCAAAAGAACATTTGTGTTTTTCTTTTAGCACAGGTTTTCTTTTTGTAAAAAAGAAAAAGTGTTGTGTTAATCTGTGTCAATAATTTATTTTCTTGAAATCGGTAATTCCCAATTCATAATTCCTAATTCGTAATTCCTTTTCCCTTCCTTCACACCCCATATCCCGCATAAGTTAATGCAAGCATACCCGAGATTCCGAACCGTGCGAGCAGTGCCAAATCCTCCGTTTCTAGTTCCCGTTCTATAACCGGCGGAATTGGCTTTGTCCTTCTGCAAATAATCCGTCCGCCAGTCATTTTAGCACCCACAAAACCTTTACAATCACCTTTTACAAATACACGCCCTTTCATCAGCTCTATACCCAGGAACTCTGCTGCATCGCCCAATAAAACCACTTCGCCGCCATTTAGCAATGCTGCAGCGTTCATACCTGCATCCCCTTCTACTAATACAAAACCTTTCCGCATCAATATGCCAACGCTTATACCTACATCGCCCTCTACATGCACCTTCGCCTCCTTCATACATCGTGCAGCGAGCGTATCCCGCAATATCCTATCCCTAAGAAGCAGTTCCCCATTCTTAAACACGTTAGGCTCGCATAGGCCGTGCCGTTCTTCCGGGTGGTGCAAGAGCCAAGTTATAGAAACAAATTTCTTATAACCTTCCAGATCGGACGTTACCTGCACCACATTGCCAAGCGGTTCTTTAACTTCACCCTTAACGTATATGGCGCCAGAAAGCATACTCAATCCAAGATGAGAACCGGCATTTCCAGCTATTAATATAGAGCCCACTTCTGTTAGCTCCTTACCGCTACCGCCAAAAAAAACAAGGTCCACACCCAAACTAGAACCAACTCGCGAGCCCACATCGCCCTCGATCTGCACGTCTTCACCGCTTTTCAGTGCCTCCACTACCGTTTCATATGTATAATTCGTGTCGGACTGTGAAGGGATTGCATCAGTAGGATTGAGCTTTGCTCCTTTATGGTGCCAGATGAAGTTATAGGTGAAGTCACCAATGCAGTTTTGTGGCGAACTCAGTTTTAGTTCCATATATAGGTTTAATCTAATAGATTTTCAGCACATAAAAACTTGAATAATCTTAAGGATCATATAGGAAGAGTATTTGTATTTTGTATAATTAATGTAATCTTGTGGTTAGCAGAAGAACGAGACATGGACTGCAAATTACGCGAGCAGGGATTTGAACAAGGAAGTTGTCATGTATTTGATTTTACGACTGGGCGGGAGCAGACAGCTTGTGAATCCACACTCAAATATGAACGCGGGATCCCATACCGGTTGATACATGCAATCCTTCTTTCACGGCCTGAGCATTATCTCTCGGTTTACCAGTCTGGCTGCAACCTCAGCTGTAAAAAATGCCACTCGTGGCAGTTTACTCAAAATGCGGTAGGCGAGTGGATGTCACCACAGGATATAGCTAAGGAGGTCAAAAGGTACATGCAGGAATACGAAATAACATTTGTGCGGCGCGAGCACGCGACGAGTTGGCATGCACATGAGCTTTGTAAATCATGTGGGAGTTGCATTATGCAAGGCAAGAGGAGCAAGAGCTGCCCTAGAGTACTTAGCGTTGACAAAATCGAGTTGAGCCCACAAGGCTTAGGACCTGCGCGTAACATAATTGCATTCACGGGTGGCGACCTCACATGTCAACCTGAGTACTATGTAAAGTCCGCGAAATTGATAAAGCAATTAAATGAAAACGTTTGGGTGCTTTTGGAAACCAACGGCTATGGGTTAACTCCTACTAATCTGGATTTATTCCAGCAGGCGGGGATAGACTCATTCTGGCTGGATATAAAAGCGTATGATGAGGAAGTGCATCGAAAACTAACAGGGGTATCAAATTCGCGTATTCTGAAGCTTCCGGCAGAGATAAAGGACCGGGATTTTATTTTAGAGGCTCTTTCGCTCTATATCCCCGGCTGGGTAGAGACAGACCAGATAGGTAAAATCGCAAGTGAGTTAGCCGCGGTGGATGCTGAAATCCCGTTCACTATCCTCGCTTTCTTCCCCGCGTATAAGATGGGCGAGGTCCCGTCTCCTGATCTATGGCAGATGATAGATGCTTATACTGCGGCAAAGGATGCCGGCTTGAGAAAGGTCAAATTAGGTAATGTCCATTTATTCGTGAAGACACGTGAGGAATACGAGACATTGGAAAAAATCGCAGGAGAAGAGAGTTTCTAAATTAGGCATTATGAATTACGGGTTTACTATTGGTTATTTAAAGTTGCATGGCATAATCAATTAATAGGGTTACATCAATAGAGGAGCGGCGGATGGTGGTATACGAGCACGGCCGTATATTTAATATTCAGAGGGCGATAAGAGATGAAGAATATGACTTCTTCGGACGATGGAGAGATGCTACGGAATCGCAAGAGATTCGAAGCTGAATATATCGCATGGATAGAGAACGCAGCAAAGGAGATTGCGGAAACGTTAAAGACGCTTGACATCAGTAAAATAAGTGAAATCATCGAATTTTACGATAAAATAGCGGGGCTTCCTGCTTCGATGCATCAGCCGCTGGATAGCGAAGAGAAACAGAGAGTCGAAGAACTCATTGGTAAAGATCGTCTCAAAGATACGATTGTGCTAAAAAACCAAGCTCTTATTTTCGCACCCTCTATCTTAGTGCCTTCTTCCACG
>JAUWVD010000136.1 GCA_030617585.1 Candidatus Methanophagales archaeon | reverse complement strand
CATGACCTTCGCCTCGTAAAGGCGACGTCATAACCAACTAGACCACGGGCCCACTATAAAGATATTTTATTTTATATCTTTAGATACAATACGTTATTAGATTAAAAAGTTACTTACGTCAGAGGATGTAAAGAAAAATGCGAGGTGGATTTAGAAAAGGAATGGGCTTGAGTCCCAAGAAGTTGAACCAGATGATGAAACAAATGGGCATAAGTGTAGAAGAGATGGACGATGTAGAGGAAGTAGTGATAAAGACAGCAGATGGTGAACTCGTTTTTGCGGAGCCTGAAGTTTCTGTTACGGATGCTCAGGGATCGAAAGTGTATCAAATAACAGGTACGCCGGTAGAACGCCCAAAGGCAGAATCTGAACTTGAAGTTTCGCAAGAGGATGTGGAAATTGTGATGGAAAAGGCTGGGTGCAGTGAAACAGAAGCGAAAGCGGCGTTAACCGAAACAAAAGGTGATTTGGCAGAGGCAATATCCAAACTTTGTGTAGAATGAATTTAATTCAGCCGAAACGCATTGGAATGGTATGTAGGGGCGAACCCAAAACGGTATCAGTATTAAAGGAGTTGATTGAGTGCGTTGAGGGCAGTGCAGAAGTCATACTTGAGGAAGAGATAGCGTACAAGCTCAAAATGCAGGGTATGAGAATAGAAGATATGGATGTGGATTTCTTAATCTGTGTTGGTGGTGACGGTACAATATTAAGGGCACTGCATTCTTTGAAAAGCCCCATACCTGTGCTGGGTATAAATATGGGTGCTATCGGATTTTTAGCAGCGGTGCAGCCAAAAGATTGTATTCCAGTACTTACAGAGCTATTAGATGGGTTTGAGGTCGAGCGTAGGGAACGGCTTTCGGTGGAACTAAAAGGTAAGAAGGAGCGGATGCCATATGCAATGAATGAAGCAGTGGTAATCACATCTAAGCCAGGGAAGATGCTACATTTTGCCATCTTTTTGGATGATGAGGGGTTAGAAGAGTTAAGAGCGGACGGTGTTATTTTTGCAACTCCCACAGGGAGCACGGCGTATGCAATGTCCGCCGGCGGGCCCATTGTAGATCCAAAGGTGAATGCAACCCTAATAGTGCCAATTGCACCTTTCAAACTTTCCGCAAGGCCTACGGTCGTTGATATAAAAAGAAGGATAGGCTTAGACCTTTTTGGTGTGAAAGATGCAGAATTAGTCATAGATGGGCAGTTCTACATGGGACTGGAGAAAGAAGACGGGATTAGCATTACGCGCGGTGAACCCGCTTTTTTTGTTAAAGTGCAGGACAATCATTTCTTAAAACTCGGTGATAAATTACGAAGCGAGGGCGGGAAATGAAAAGATTAATATGCCTGGAAATTGAAGGTTTTTGTGTGTAAAGAAGAGGAATGAAAATGAGGAAAATGTCATCCCTGATGTTGAGCGATAAGAAGATTGTGGACACGGAGGGCGGGGATATGGGAGTGTTACATAACATAGTAGCAGATGCGGAAACCGGTATACTGACAGAACTCGTGGTTAAACCTGCTGCTGAGCTTGACACAAGCAAGTTCAAAACGGATGACGGTTATCTCTTTATACCTTTTAATACAGTTACAGCAATAAAGGATGTCATAGTAGTGGATATTAAGCAGATACGAGAACAGGCACGGGCTGCATCAGCTCAAAAATCAGTGGATTTTTGAGCTTTTTCTGACTACGGGCGTGACGGGATTTGAACCCGTGATTTGCAGCTTTCTCCCCTTTTTGATCGAACTTATGCGACAAATTTGTTAGGAGGCTGCCGCCATATCCTAGCTAGGCCACACGCCCAACGGAAACTTTCAGCCTTAGGAGAAAGAAAAGTTTATTAAAGAAAAACCCTTTTCTTTTTTTGTTAATGCTTTTCACTCTATGAGTGCGATCAGCATTTCTTACTAGATATAGATATGACGGAGTTGCAAAAAAACCTGGAAAAGGCAGCGGAGATAATAAAAAGGCATGAATATGCAAGAGTGATTTCGCATTACGATGCAGATGGGATAACATCCGTGGCGATTATTTGTACGGCCCTGTTTCGAAGAGGGATACAGTTCCATGCGACTATCGTAAATAAGGTAGAACAGACACTCATACAAGACTTAAATGAGGGGCTCGTTATATTCTGCGACATGGGCACGGCACACACGGATTTGATATTAGAGCATCTTAAAGAGAAGGATGTGGTAATCATAGACCATCATGCACCCTTAACATCCGTCCCAGTTCCGACCGTGCCTACATCTTCCTTTGTCCTCGTAAATCCGTATTGCTCTAGCGAGGAGAAAGAAGAAATAGGAGGTGATATTTGCGCCGCCGGTATCTCTTATCTTCTGGCAAGGTGCTTATCGACTGACGCTAATAATAACATAGATCTTGCAGGACTCGCGGTAGCGGGGTCAATAGGCGATAAGGTAGCGTTGGATAGCGGAATAAACAAATTGATTTTGGACGAAGGAATAAATGAGGGAGTTATCTCGGTTAAAAACGGGCTAAAGCTCGGCGACGGTAAAATACGCGATTTGATTATTTTCGCGACCGATCCATATATCCCACTTGCAGGTAGGGATGAGTGGGTGGATGCCTTTTTGGATAAGATAGGTATAGAAGGCGATAAGGATATAAACGATTTAGATGCGGGCGTGGAAAGGCAATTAGCCGATGCTTTGTTGGCGCTATCGAAAGAATCATCAGCCGGCATCAGTGAGGACGCCCTGGTAGGAGACACGTACATTTTAAATTCCGTGGTGGTGAAAAACAGCCTGGATTTTATGCGATTGGTGGATGCTTGCGGTCGGTTTGGAAAAGCAGGTATTGGGATAGGGCTGTGCCTACGAGAGGCGAAACTGATAGAAGATGCAACTTCGCTACACATGCAGTTTCAAAGCAAACTTGTTTCCGAGTTGGGTAGAATAGAAAGTGAGGCAGAGGTACTAAAAGAGCTACAAAATATGTTCTATTTCTACGTGCGCGAGACGGGCGTAACTGGCGTTTCGTCTGGAATCTTAGCTGAATATCTACACATCGAGAAGCCGGTAATTGCGTTAAACAAGAAAGACGGAACAGAGGACGGTAAAAGGTCGGAAACGAGAATATCCGCACGATGTAATAAAAAACTTGTTGCAAAAGATGGTGGAATAGACCTTTCTAAGGCGATGGAACAAGCATCAAAAGAAGTAGGTGGCTTTGGTGGGGGACATCCGGTTGCCGCGGGTGCGTCCATTCCCAAAGGGTCCGAAGGAGAGTTCATAGCTGCTCTCGATCGGATATTAGGCGAGCAAAACGCTAGCTGATTTTAGATGCTTTTCTTGTATCTTCACAAAAATCGGTGGGTCTTTTTTTGAACCAACAAGGTAAAACAAGAAAGAAGAAAAAATTATGAGAAATGACTAGCTAAAGGAATCACAAAATTTGAGAGGTTTACCAATGTGTGCTTATTATCCTGAATCAAAAGTTGAAATTAACGGGTTTACAGCAAAATATTATGATATAATATTGGACTTTGTAACCTTTGGTGTATATTCTTCGCTCATACAAAAAGCGATTCGGTTAATGTCTATCAAATCTAACGATAGGATTATTGATTTAGGTGCGGGCACGGGAAGGAATGCATGCTTGATGATGACGTATCTCTCTACAAAAGGAGAGTTGATAGGACTGGATATTTCTAACGCGATGATCGCCCAGTTTAAAAGGAAGTGTGCCGGTTTACTCAATGCTAAAATTATCAATCAAAGGATTGATAAACCTTTGCCCTATGAAGATGAGTTTGACAAGGCTTTTATCTCTTTTGTATTGCATGGATTCCCGCAGGAGGTCAGAAGACAAATCATCAGAAATGCCTTTAAGGCATTAAAAAAGCATGGTGAATTTTTCATCTTGGATTACAA
>JAUWVD010000158.1 GCA_030617585.1 Candidatus Methanophagales archaeon | reverse complement strand
TCCGTTCTTCGCTTCGTTATCGAAGACTAAAGTAATCCTTCCGAGTTCCTTTCCCCGTCTTATCAAATCCCTCAGCCGTCTACTCCGTTCGGTATATATCTGACCCAAAGCGACAGAAATAGCCAATAGAATGGATGATTTGCCCGCTCCGTTAGGACCCGAAATCAGATTGAGTCCCCGTTTCAGCGGTATTCGCGCGTATTCGTACGACATGAAGTTTTCTAATATTATCTCCTTCAGCCATATGTCGGGCTCTGAGTCGTTAGATTTCGGCATTTTTGCGGGCTTTACTGATATGACAATTTTACTTTGTGGAAGTTAAAGGTTTTATTTAACCTAACTCTAATACCACAGGGATACAATGAGCGAAGAAGAAGAAGAAGAAGTAACAGAAACAGAAACAGAAGAAAAGAACTTGAGCATTTTTCTGTGCTTAGGTATGGCTGTTTTACTAGTGCTCACACAAGTAATAGCAGTACTGCTTGCGGCACCATTTGCAGCTTCGGGCATAAAAGCTTTTCAAGATCCAGAGTCAATGTGGAATACTGTATACTTCATTATCCTTATTATAGGGTTCACCGCACTTATACTTCTAGTGCTCAAATTTGGTGGCGATAAACTTGTTCAGTTCATAATGCTCGCTGCAGTGGCAGTAACGATGTATTATGTAATGGCTGTTCTTCTTCCTTATGGCTATGTCCCGATAGTTATCACTATCGCACTTACTGTTCTCCTTTATATATATCCGGAATGGTATATCCTCGATGCGACAGGCTTGGTAATAGGGGGCGGTGCGGCAGCGATATTTGGTATCTCGCTTGACATACTCCCTGTAATACTCTTGATGATACTATTGGCGATATATGATGCGATTTCGGTGTATAAGACGAAGCACATGGTATCATTGGCGGAATCCATTGTGGATATGCGATTGCCGATCCTTTTTGTTCTGCCGCGGAAGCGGAATTTCTCTATTGTGAAGAATAGCGATATGGGGGAAGCGTTCTTTATGGGACTTGGCGATGCGATTATACCGTCTATGTTAGTTGTGTCTGCGTTTGTGAACTACACAAGTGCAGCACCTGCGTTGGGTGCGGCACTAGGCACTTTAGCGGGTTATGCGGTACTGAGCAGAATTGCAGGCCGAGGGAAGCCGCATGCCGGACTGCCGTTTCTTAATTCCGGTGCGATAATAGGGTTTGTCATAGGACTAGCTCTGCTTGTTTGAGCCAATCTTTACTTCTTCTTGCCTTTTTGATAAATTATTATATTTCTAGAGCTTTTTTTAGCCCATCTACGAGTCCATGAGCATAGTTTATACAGCCAAAAGCAGTGAAGAAGTCACCTTTTTTAAGGTAATATTTCGTGTCTTCGTAGTATCTCTTTGCGTTATCTACTACCTCTTTCTCATTGCCATCGAGCGATAAGGAATCTAGCTCAGCTATGCTATCTTCAAAAAGTGCTATGTCCTTCTTTATCCTGTCTGTTTCGCTCATCCGCTCATCGCCTTTTACAACCACAAACCTTTATAGCGGACATTTTCCCGGAGTCTGACTTAAAGTTTTGGATATTTCTTATATACTATGGCGTTATTTCTTCGTTCCCCACTCACCATTTAGCAGTCTATTTAAGGTCTCTTCAATTGGCTCATCCGAATACGTTAGTGCCAATATGCCTAGCTCTGCCGGATCAATACCGACAAATTCTACGTATTCCTCGGGCGTTAAACTGCTCAGATCTGCCCACGCTTTCTCGAAAAGATAAGTTCGTCGGGCCCTCTCTTCATCTGTGCTCATGCTCATTTTATATGTTGGAACTGGAAGTATATAATATCTTTGAATTATTTGTTTGTCTATACCTTATTAACACGAGATGTTAATGACTTCTAGGCGAAAATGTGGATTAATTCGATTTCTTCTGCGTTCATCTGTGTCAATAAATATTTGATTTTAGTTTGTTCTCACTATTCGCGGTCTCACGAGCATCGAATACCTCTTCCTGGGACGAGAACATCTTACTAAATCAAATAGATGTTGATAAGGGGCAAACACCTATTGACGTCCCAGGAATTCCAGGACTGCCTGTGCAAGGATGGCGGGCTTTTCTATGTATATGTTGTGCCCCACCCCTTCGAGTATCTTCCACTGTGAACTGTGTATAGATTGATGGATCTGTTCTGATATGGCGAGCGGTGTAAATGTATCCTCTCTTCCGGTGATTATCAGGGTTGGAACTGAGATCTGGGAGATTCGGTTCTTCACATTGAACTTCATGCAGGCTTCGGTTGCATGTGCGATCGCAGTCGGCGAATTGATTTTGATCCCCATTGCTTTTACCTCCTCCATGAACTGGGTGTTAGCAGTGACAAAATCAGGGTTGAAGGCCAGTTTTACCATCTCATCAAAGAATGTAGAATATCCACCCCTATCCAGGCTCTTACGAAGCCTAATAAAAGCCTTGTGGAGATGGACGTCAGTGTGACTGAAGGTGGAAACCAGAATGAGCGATTTGACCCTTTCTGGATGGTCAAGGACAAACTGCTGGGCTATTGCCGCACCCATAGAAAAGCCGAGCAGGTGTGCCTGACGGATCTCCAATTTCTGAAAGAGCGCAAAAAGATCTGCAGAGAATTGTTGGATTGTATATGGCATGTCCGGTTTCCCTGAGTCTCCATGACCTCGAACATCGAGAGCTATGGTTCGATAGTGCTTGGAAAACTCCGGCATTACCCACACCCATCCGGCCTGATCTCCGCTAAGGCCATGTATCAAGACCAGGGGAAAACCCGTTCCTTCCTCATGGTAATTGATCTCGATATCACGCACATCAACCTTTGGCATTTCTATCCTCTCCTTATCCTGTGCTTGATTCTTTTATAGCGTATACTAAATTAAATAAACAAGAAGGATACATACGTTTATATGGATATAGTATGCAAATGCTCGAACTATTATTTATGTTTTGTTCTTGTATATAAAGTATAACTTCTACCCATAAATAAATTTAATTTAGGACGCGGATTTACACTGATTTGATTTCTTCTGCGTTCATCTGTGTCAATAAATAATTAATTTTCGTTGGATATTGTGCTTTCTTGAAAATAGTTTTATGTTGAAAATTTATTCTAATGTCATGTGTCTTAAACAGTATTAATGTGGTGATTATGGGCGGAAGCGATAGACCCAAAAAAGGCGAGTTGTTCATTCTCGATAACAGCGACCTCGCCTGGAATGTGAAAAAATATTGGGCTGAATGGTGTGAGTCATCAAAGAAATATGACATTCCAACGGGCTAATTTGAAATCTGGTCGTAAACGTGTCTGGAGTAAAAATGGCAGAAATAAACGGAAAAATTGATTATGAAAATTGTCC
>JAUWVD010000102.1 GCA_030617585.1 Candidatus Methanophagales archaeon | reverse complement strand
ACTATTTTTGTCTCAATATCCTCTGGTGTTTTGTTGTAAGGCACTCCAGCACCAGCTTTCTTATTAATCAAACCCAGAAACCCATCTCTTGCATATCTGTTAGACCAATGGTAGTATGCTCCAACAGAGATGCCATACTCCTCAATTATATCCTTTATTTTCACTCCAAACTTCTCATGTGCTAATATCATCTCATGCCTCTTTTCAACAATTTTCCCAATTTCATGGGATAACCTTTGGATCATTGCCATATCACCATATATGTCATAGATCCCACCCCATATATATTCTATTAATGCTGTCGTTTAAGTGGAAAATATACACTTGTTATAGTACAGAAAAAGATACCATAACGCCACTAAATTATTAATCAGTGCGGATGGAGGTGGAAGTAATGATAGTCGCAATAAAAGTTGGAAACAATATTTGCAAAACGTCGCAAATGAAACAATTGTTAATTTAATCAAAGGAACAACAACTACAAAAGGTCTTAGAATAGATGCTCAATTGGATGATGGTATTTATGAAAAAGGTAAAACTTTTTCAGAAAAAGAGATGGCAAAGTTAGATCTAGAACGACACAAAAAACTAAAAATTAGAATCTATTTTGCTGTGGCCCCTAAGGTTAAACATAAAAGAGAGCGAGAAAATGAAAAGCAGAGATGTCTACCTCGGAATTGGCTTCCATACCGGCGTCAGAGCAATAGCGATAGAGCGTGCGATTCGCAAGTTTCTAGTAGAAATGGATATAAACCAGAAAGAAGTCAAGGGTTTATGCACTGTGGACTTCAAAAACACAGAGTCGTTACGAGAAGTCTCTGCTAAGTTCGGCATACCCCTACTTCTCTTTTCACGAGACGAGATAAACAGTGTGAATGTGCAGTCGAAAAGCGCAGCAATGGCTGCGTTTAACCTAAAAGGCGTTGCTGAACCATGTGCTATCCTGGGTGCAACGCGGAATAATACCAAGTGCGAATTTGTAAAGCGGAAATCATTTGATAGGAAAATAACACTGGCAGTGGTATTTTAAACCTTTTATATAGCCAACCACAAGATTACACAGATTTCCACAAACCTTTTTTACCTGCGGTAAAAACCTTGACTAAAAGCGTTATTTCTGTTTTTCTTTTAGCACATGCTAAATTTTCTTTTGCAAAAAGAAAAAGTGTCTTGTGAACTCTCGTGGTTTTTTATCGTATTATAAACATAGTTTTAGTAGTAGAACATGCTAGCTGTAGTAGGAATAGGACCGGGATCGTTGGATTTGCTTACCGAACGAGCGCGAACGCGGATTTCCAGTGCTGACGTTATTATGGGCAATGAGCGATACATAGAGCTAATAAAGGAGATCATACCGACGAGTACAGAATTGATAATAGGCCGGATGGGGACAGAAGTTGAGCGAGCAAAGAAAGCAGTCGAGTTGGGAAACAGAAAAAACGTTGTCATTGTATCAGGTGGCGATCCCGGCATCTATGGCATGGCGGGACTGACACTAGAAGTAACTGGGGATTCTGACACAGGCGTGGAAATAGTGCCGGGCATAACAGCAGCATCTGCCGCAGCCGCATTACTTGGTGCTCCGTTGTCAAATGATTTCGCAGTTGTCAGTTTGAGTGATTTATTAGTGCCCTGGCTCGAGATAGAAAAGCGGCTGGAAGGTTTAGCTATGATGGGCATCGCAGTCGCGATATACAATCCAAAAAGCAAAACCAGAACGACACAACTGGAGCGAGCACACGAGATTTTTATGCGGTTTCGTGACGGGGAAACGATAGTAGGCATAGTAAAAAACGCGGAAAGGGTAGGATATTACAGTGAGATTACCACATTGGACGATTTACCTGACTTATATCATCAAATAGACATGTCAACTACCATTATTATTGGCTGCTCGGGTACAAAAAACATTGGCGGGCGAATGGTTACACGTAGAGGTTATGAAAGGAAATACAATTATGACCTCGGTGACACAGATAATCCCAAAAGAGGCGACTCGGTAGCAGCAGGGGACAGGGTGTGGGAGCAGAGCAAGGCAATCGTAGCGGAAATCGTATCGAAATATCCGCTTAGCGAGCATGAACGACGAGTTGCAGGCCGGGTAGTCTTTGCTAATGCAGACCCTTCTTTTATGGACTTGATTGTGTTCAAACATAACCCCATTGAAAAGGGGATACAGTGCATACAACATGGGCAAACAATCATTACAGACATTGAAATGGTAAAAGCAGGTATCAGCAAAAGATACAAGGATAATGTGAAGTGCTTTGTGAATAACCCAAAAACACGGGAAATGGCAGTAAAAGAGAATCTTACAAGGACTGCCGCAGGATTCCGCATCGCAAAGGAGCTCATCCGCAATAACATTGTGGTTGTTGGGAACGCACCTTCGACATGCCTGGAGCTTTCTGCACTGCTTGAAGAAGGTATAAAGCCTGCTCTTATTATCGCAACGCCAGTAGGCTTTGTCAATGCCGCAGATGTGAAGGAGGATGTATTGTCCACTGGTATACCTTGCATTGTGATAAGAGGCCCAAGAGGGGGCACTCCGTCCGCAGTGGCAATTACCAATGCGATAATCGAATTGAGTTTTGTGGAGGAGAAGTGAAAAATAGATGAGAGACCCCGTATCCGGTAGGGAATACCCGGAGGCGCTCATATTAACAGCCGCGGAGATAAATGGCATTAGCTATGACGCTTTGATAGAAGAGATAAAGAGAGGAAGAGTGGTTCTGCTCGAAGACGGTAAAATCCTCAAACGCGGTTATACAACAGGTACATGTGCCACTGCGGCTTCGAAAGCTGCTGCACTTCTGTTTGCGGGAAAAGAAGCGAAGAAAGTGGAAGTTACCACTTCGGCAGGCATAAAAGTGGAGATGGCGGTAGAAAATGCAGATGCAGAGGAGAGTATAGCATGTGTTCGTGTGGATTCCGGCGATTATAAGGGTGATACGTTTAGTGGCTTGCTTATCTGTGCAAGGGCAAGGCAGTTCCCGGTATTTGCCATAAGAGCAGGCAAAGGAATAGGAATAATAAAAAAGGCTGGGCTTGGTAAAGTCGGTGCGCCTGATATATACCCGCACATTTTGATGGACATAGAAACGAACGTGAAGGAAGTGATCGCGGGTGGTATGGAAATAGAGATTTTCGTGCCCGAAGGCGAAAAGATAGCGAAAGACACTGTTCTTCCGATGCTGGGCATAGAAGGCGGTATCCCGATCTTCGGCGCTACGGGGTTCATTGAACCGTACACCGAGGATGGTTATAAGCATGTTATAGACGCGCTCATAAGAGACAAAAAGGAGCTCATAGGCGTTAGCACGGGTGAGAAGAGCAAGCGAATAGCAGTAGAAAAGCTGAATTTCCCGGTAGATAATATAGTCGTTGCGGGTAATTACGTATGCTATGCGATAGAGAAATCGAAAGCGAAGAAGAAAGTGATATTCGCGATGCCGGCAAAGATTTGCGATCTGTTAGAGATTGACGCACATGACCATTTCGATCTTGAATTCAGCACCGTTGCTGAACTCGTTGAACGGCTGAAGGTAGCCGACTACGAGCGTTTGAAGTCGTTTTTCCATGCTCTTGCAGAGGATTTAGCACGAAAAAACGGTGCTGATGTGTATGTATTCGATAACAGTGGTGATACTTTGGGTTCTTTTATCCGTTGTCCGTAATTGGGAAACGGGCAAAAATTAAAATAGACAAAAGACAGAAAACAGAATACGAACTGAGAGGATAAACACGTATCACACTACGGCAAAGAGACCTTGAAAGCATTGAAGGAATTTCTAAATAGCGTCGCTAATAAACTTGCCCGTAATAGAATAAAAGTTAAGGGCTCTTTAAGAGCCACCGACGATAGCCATAAAATCAGGTAAAATGTCCTTGATCCCGTTGATAAAGAACTGAATGGCGATTGCCATCACGATAAGCCCCATCAGCGTTGTGACCACTCTACGGCCGCCTTCCTTGAGTGCACCGTCAATGAGATCTGACTTGGCCAGCATCACATAAGTTACGCCAAGGCAGGCAGCAATACCGATAAAGACGCCCAGAGCACACAATAAGCCTGTAAAGAGATCAGTAGAATGCATTATGTTCTCAACTTCGGACATGAGCACCACAACAGTTACGATGGTGCCGGGTCCAGCGGTAAATGGAATAGATAGCGGTATAAGCGCGATGTTATCGGGAACATCAGTCGCTTCTTCCTGGCTTGTCTTGGGGTTAAGCATACCCACAGCCGTTGTGAACAGCAGCACACCTCCGGCAATTCTAAACGCACCAATCGTGAATCCAAAAATCCGGAAAAGTAATAACCCTGTCAGTGCGAAGAGAATCAGTATCCCAGCAGAGTATGTCAATGACTTTTTTATGGTGTCTTGCTTTTGTTTACGCGACATTTTCTCGGTAAGCGCAATGAATATCGCGGAGGTTGAAAGCGGATTGGAAATCACAATGATAGCGATAATCGCACCAATGCTGAACGTTAAGGCTTGAGCGTAATCGACCATAGTTAAGTTATCTTTTCCCCTTTATGTTTGTTACCATTTTTAGCGGCATACTACTTCACAGTTATTGACCTAAAATTTGGAGTATATAAATATATTTATTTCGCGTTTTTCGTCGTGGCACTGTCGATTTTTCTAGTAAATGGGGTGTTCTGATTTTAATGAGTCTGGCGGTGTTCATTATTGTTATTGATACAACAATAATGACCGTGGCAATTACCGCTTTAGTGCATGATCGGAATACAAACATCGAAAATGAAATGTTCTTTTGACGCTAGGATACTCTGCTGCATACTTTGTCTTATAATTTCAGTCTTCATGTCAAAGAGGAAATTGTGAGGGTTTTCCGC
>JAUWVD010000007.1 GCA_030617585.1 Candidatus Methanophagales archaeon | reverse complement strand
TATACGCTATTAATTACTATATCTTTGTCCAGAGCATAAACGCAATCAGAAGCCCGTATATAGCAATCGCTTCTGCAAGAGCAACGAAAATCAGAACACGACCAAACGATTCAGGTTTCTCCGCCGTAGCTCCAGCCGCTGCTACGCCCGTAGATGATATTGCTAATCCCGCACCAAGTGCCGATCCCGCCATTGCAATACCCGCCGCTATTGCTATCCATCCGCTATCTGTAACTCCTGACACTACTTCTCCTTGTGCAGATGCAACACCCACTCCTGTGAATAGCAAGAGCAAGCAAAGCGTAAATGCAAATCCGTATTTCGAGTTCATATCTTTCCTTTTCACCTTTTTCTTTTTACTTATTTATTTCTATCTATTGAAAGGTGATACGATTTCTAACATATAAAAGTTTCTGGTTTCAGCCCGAAAAATAAATGAATATCTCTTATATCTTACGGTTGGAATAAAGAATGGGGTGGAAACCATTCGCAAGGGCGTTTATATCTATCATTGTGGCGTAAACATAGCGGTGATGATTAGGATAAACTCACAATCCCTACTTCTATCTTGTCCGCTATAGTTATAATACCATAGGTTTTATACTTTGCCGGGAAGGCACCAGTTGCACTGCCGGGATTGAAGAAAATAGTATCGCCTTTTCTTTTAAGTTCCGGTTTATGCGAATGCCCGTAGATGATCAAGTCTAAATCGTCGCCCAATTTAGATTTTACCCGTTCTACTAACCCCTGTGGGCTCCCACCCTCTGAAGGATGTGTGACACCAATTCTAAACCCTTCAAACTCAAAAATAGCTTCTCCCGGGAGTTTTACCTTTATTTCTTCTGGGTCCATATTGCCATGAACACCCTTAAAATCGCCCAGTTCCATCATTTGGTCAAGAAAACTTATGCTTGTATAGTCACCCGCATGAATTATCAGATCAACACTATTCAAATCTTCCAAAATACGTTCGTGCAAATCCGTCAGATCTTTTGCATGTGTATCTGAGAGCACAACTATCTTCATTTCTGTATTAATCAATCTTATTTCATTTAGTATATTCTTTAAAGTTATTTACGCTAGTCCTTTGGCTCCACCGCATCTTGACTCAATGAAAACACCTCCTTAAGCTGATCTGTTGATAATTCCGTTACCCATGCCTCACCCGCACCGATAATAGACTCTGCAAGCTCCTTCTTACGCTCTATCATCAGATCTATGCGCTCTTCAAGTGTGCCAATGCAAATGAACTTATGTACCTGCACGTTTTTCCTCTGCCCGATACGGAAGACGCGATCCGTTGCCTGATTCTCAACTGCCGGATTCCACCACCGGTCAAAATGGAAAACGTGATTTGCAGCGGTCAGATTGAGTCCAATCCCACCAGCCTTAAGAGAAAGAATAAATAGCGGTGGCCCATGTGGGTCGGTTTGGAACCGCAGAATCATAGCATCTCGCTGCTTCTTTGTTGTGCCTCCATGCAAGAATAGCGTCTCGCAGCCCAGTTTCTCCTGTAAATAGTGCCGCAGCATAACGCCCATTCCCGCGAACTGAGTAAAAATCAGTGCTTTATCACCCTCTGCAAGCACTTCCTCAAGCATCGCTTCCAGCCGGGCAAGCTTTCCGGAACGGCCTGGCAAAGGACTACCATCCTGAAGGAACAATGCAGGATGATTAGTTATTTGTTTCAGTTTCATTAGAGTAGCGAGCACCAGACCTTTACGTTCGATCCCTTCGGAATTCTCTATTCTTTCCATCATCTCGGCAACCACCGCTTCATATAGCGAAGCCTGCTCTTTCGTAAGGTTGTAATATACCTTCATCTCCATCTTCTCCGGTAAGTCCTTTATAATCGTGGGGTCGGACTTCAGACGCCGAAGCACAAAAGGCTGGATTATATCTCGCAGCAGCTTGGCACGCTCATTCCTACGATATCGCTTGATGGGTAATGCGAAATTAGTACGGAAATGCTTGGCTGATTTTAGGTAGCCGGGATTGAGGAAGTCCATGATGGACCACAGCTCGGACAGTCGGTTTTCTACGGGCGTGCCGGTAAGTGCGATTCGGTGCTCTGCCACAAACTTCTTTATCGCCTGCGTCTGTTTAGCAGCGGGATTTTTTATGTTCTGCGCTTCGTCCAGCACGACATGCCGCCAGCGGACGTTTGATAACGTCTCTTCATCCCGATGCGCCAATGCGTAAGTGCTGATGACCAGGTCATGTTTTTTCGCTTCCCGAGCAAAGATTTTGCCCGTATGCCTATCGGTGCCGTGATGGACCATGACTTTCAGTGAAGGTGCAAAACGTTCAACCTCCATCTGCCAGTTGCCGACCACCGACATGGGACAGATTAATAGTGTCGGCGCTAACTTCTTTACTCGTTTACCTGCTCGTTCATGCAAAAGGAGAGCAATTAACTCGATTGTCTTGCCCAGTCCCATATCATCTGCCAAACAAGCACCAAGCCCGAATTTATTGAGGTATGCAAGCCATGAAACGCCTTTTTTCTGATATGGGCGAAGTTTACCGTGGAATGTTCGTGGCGTTTTAATTGGCGTTATCTTAACACCTTCAGAAAGACTGTTCAACATATCTTCGAGCCAGCCCTCTGCTTCCACTTCCACTATGGGTAGTCCTATCTCGGTTTCCACCGCCTCATTGCCCGCACCGAATCCAAGCTGCATCGCCTCGCCCAGAGTCATCTCGCCCTGGTTATGCTTCTTCTTGAAGAACTTGATGGCTGTTTCGACATCATCGGGCCGCAATTCCACCCATTCGCCCCGTATCTGCACCAGCGGCACCTTCAAACTAGCTAATTGCTCAAATTCCGATTCTGAAAGCGTTTCGTCTCCCACTGCCACTGCCCAGTCATAAGCGATGATGCCTTTAGCACCCAGAAGCGCATGCGATGCCACTTTGCCATTTGTAACCTCCTGTGCAGGCGTCAGCTTGAGTTTTATGCCTATACGAGCACTCGGTTTTTCCCACCATGAAGGTAGGAGTACGCCGAAACCGCTCTGTTTTAGAAGTGGTGCAGACTGCCGCAGGAATGAATATGCCTGCTCTGCATCCAGTTCCAGTCCCACTGGGCGTGCAGTTTGTAAACTCGACTCAATAGCGTGAAAGAGCTGGGATGCTTTGCCGAGGTCCGTGAGCAATTGCTCTTGCGGGTTCTCAAACCTGCGTTTGAGAAATGTGAGCGTGTTTGATCTCGTTCGCCATACCGCCTCCGCGGGAACCAGTAAACTACGATCAGCCCTAGCCTGAAGGAAAAAATGAATGGCCCATTCTTCACCATCTTCTCCGTCGGCCGAGTCCGGAGGTGGCTCAAGCCGGAAGCAAGTGCGAAACTGTGCATCCGACGCGGCAGGTCGAAGTTGAGTAAGCCATGAGTGTATCTCAGTATAAAATGAGTTTAATTCTTCCGGTGATGCCACAAGAGTATAATTATCCGTTGAGAGCGCCTTGAGCCATTGTTCTGCTAAAGGTACCACTTTAGGGCGGCGACCACGATGTGACGGAAGCAGCGCGGTAGAATCTAAACTGCTACGTATAAATGAGTCCACCGTCTGATTAACAAAACTCGAGACCTGCTCTATCGGTGCTATTTCATCTTTGTTTGATAACGCGCGACAGATTGCTGGCATCGCCTCTGATAGCATATGCAGTCGCTCTTCGTCCTCGCCCGTAATCACCACTGCCCAGGCAGCTCGGAAGGACCCTTCTGCCTCGCGGATAGCCGGTGCAAACTGCTGTCGCGTAATAAGTTCAAGCGAGAACTTTGCTACTTCTAGCCAAAACCGAAGTGAACTGCCAAAAGCAAAGCCATGAGTGGGCTGCTCGGGCAGTCCAAGTAAGAACACAAATGCTAAATATGGCTCAAAAATCAAGGTCTCTATATCCCAGCTCGCTAGCCCAGTTGCTTTATTCACGCTGTAATCCTCTTCGCGAATCAGCCACGGTGATGGCAGTGGCCCTTTTTGTGTGGACGGTAAGAGAAATGTTTTTGTCTCTAATGCAGTTTGATCCGGAAGTTTTTCATCAGAAAATACCACAAATACTGCTTTTAGCTCATTGCCCGCAAGAGAAAAAGGATGCGCTCTCGGTTTAGGCTTCTTCGGCTCTCGACCTCGTATTCTCGCTGCGGTCATTGGCATAGTGGATGATTCCGCCCAGAGATAAAACCTGTCCCCATCCCACGCCGCATGTAAGACCTGCATATGCCCACATCATCTTCTTTTTTATATATTGTTATTATGTCACTTACTCTTTTCAATACTGATAATTGCATAGCTATGATCAAAAAGTTTTAAAAGCTTTACCAAAGAAATCAAATTATACCAAAAGGGTTATATTTTTTTCAGGGAATGGGTGACACGGAATTTTTAACCTTATGGAGATCGTAATACTGAGATTGGGACACCGCCCCGAGAGGGATAAGCGGATAACCACACATGTCGGGTTAGTTGGACGAGCATTAGGAGCGAAAGGCATGCTACTTACATCTGGGGATAAGGGCATAGAGAGCAGTATAAATGAAGTCACGCAGAGGTGGGGCGGTGATTTCTTTGTACAAACAGGAGTGAAATGGAGTGACGAGCTAAAGAGATGGAAGCAAGAAGGCGGGAAAGTGTGTCATCTGACGATGTACGGCGAGAACATTCTTGATGTGATCGATGAGATAAGGGCAGAAGCGAAGAGGGATAAAACGCGTATCATGGTCGTAGTGGGTGCGGAAAAAGTGCCATATATTGTCTATGATGCTGCAGATTGGAACATTGCAATATCAAATCAGCCGCATTCAGAAGTAGCTGCTTTGGCACTATTTCTTGATCATTTGCAGCGTGGTAAAGAGCTAAAAACTAAATTCGAGCATGCCGAGATGGAAATAGTGCCTAAGAAGCAAGGCAAGGAAGTAATTAAGAAGGTTAAAGGTAAATGAAAAGAGCTAACCCACTTCCACGCCTTCGCCCGCTTTATCCGGCTTCCGCGCTGCAGGTAACCGCTTCATCTCCGGTGTCACCTTCACTCTCAGTATGTTCGTAGAACGGACATGATAGACCGGATCACCGGTCATCGGATCGTAGTCCTCAGTGCGAATAATACTGCTCACTACCGTTTTGAATTTCAATACCGTATCGTCTTCCAATGTATATTCATTCCAATCCTCTTTTATCGTCTCAAAGTCTACGTCCATCGCTCCTATCTCCTTCCCATTTGGTAAACGAACTTTCAATTTCTCCACCCTTTATCTCCCTTTTATAAATGCCTGATAATATAAATTTGTTCTTTATGAATATACGCTTTCCATTACTGTTTTTCATTCTAGATAAAGTGTAACTTCTAATTATTTAATTTAGGACACGGATTTATTATTTTTAGTTTGATATTATGCTTTCTTGAGTACCGTGATGTACCTGTTTAAACTTTTATGGACACGATACACGTACGTTTCAAGGGCATGAAAAAAATGCTCGGGAGAACGCGAATAAGGGAAATTGGATACGATAACCGCTTTCCCGCCTGGTTTAAGCAAACGATGTATTTCAGCTAAAGCATCCGGGAATAAGCGTTCTAATGACGGTGCAAAACCTGACCGGGCTATTAGGGAAGATCTGCCATAAGGCATGTCTGTTGCAATCGCATCAATGCACTTATCCCTCAATGGTGTCTTAGCGGCATCTCCTACAATTAGATCACCACTCAGTCCATAAAAGTTCAAGTTTTCTGCGGTTCCTCTCACCATCTGCTCCTGCACATCTATCCCGATTACACGCACCCCTATCATGCCCGCTTCTATTAATAGCCCACCGGTGCCGCAGAACGGGTCAAGAAAAAGCTCGTTCTCTTTTATGCCACTGAGATTAACCAGAGCACGCGCAACTTTTGGTAGTATGACGCCGGGCGAGAAGAAAGGTCTGAACTGCGGTTTCCTTGCCCCATATCGCTTCTTATCCTTTGAATGTAATAGCAAACAGAAAAAGCAGGTCTGTTCTGTTAACAGCAGCACAAAAGTCTTCGAGGGATTAGATAGATTTACTTTATATCCCTTTCCTTTTATGATCGCCCCCACTTGTTCTATTATAGCTTTCTTCTCTGGATAAGAGCTGTTTTTCGGCATACGAACAGCGAATGTGCTACCTTTTTCCATGAACTTGTATACATCTGCGTTTTTAACCATTGCCAGTATCGCGTCCTCCTTCGGCTCACTCATGCCGTCCACTTCGTATATCCTGTGTGTCATCCCCAACCGATTAGACAGAACCGCGAGAGTTTCCGGTCTGATTTGCGCATCAATCACAAGTATACCGTTTAAGAGCATTTTCGCATCGTAAACGATACATAACGCATTTAAACACGCTAAAACCTCTGCTTTCGGCAGTGTGTCATGCTCGCCTGAGAGTTCAAAAGCAACAAACATTTTTTGTCTTTTAGTATTTATATAGAGGAACTCACAAATATTAAGTTACCCGAACTGTATCGTATCATTTTCCAATGATTTCTATAAACCCGTAAAAACTTAATAATTTTTTAGGACAGTAGCGTCTGTGTAAATCTGTGAAATCTTGTGGTTATTTACCAAAAGAAAACTATCTTAGAATATACGTATAAATATATAAAATACATTTTAGGTCATAGGGAGGGGAAAGAAAAATGGTGATAGAAATCGAAGATCTTAGGCATGGAACAGAGCTTTTGAAGAATGGTTTCGCATCCTTACAAAAGGGTGGTGTGATAATGGACGTAACAAGTGCAGATCAAGCCAGAATTGCAGAGGAGGCAGGTGCTATTGCTGTTATGGCGTTGCATGCTGTCCCGGCGGACATAAGAAAGGCGGGCGGTGTAGCACGAATGGCTGACCCTGTAGTTGTCTCGGAAATCGTTGATACCGTTACGATACCGGTGATGGCGAAATGCCGTATAGGCCACTTTGTAGAGGCGGAGATACTGGAGGCGTTGGGTGTTGACATGGTTGATGAATCTGAGGTCCTAACACCGGTGGATACGCATCACGTGGACAAGAGAAAGTTTACAGTGCCTTTCGTATGCGGAGCTCGCAGTTTAGGTGAAGCATTGAGGCGGATAGAGGAAGGGGCGGCGATGATGAGGACAAAAGGCGAAGCTGGCACGGGAGATGTCAAGGAAGCTGTTCGACACATGAAATTGATTATGGGCGAGATAAGATCGCTAAAAGGTAAAGATGAAGAGGAGTTAAAGGACGTTGCAAAAGAGTTGAAAGTATCAATAGGAGTAGTGCAAGAGACAGCGGAATTGCAACGGTTACCGGTGGTTAATTTCGCCGCGGGCGGTGTAGCAACACCTGCAGATGCCGCACTTATGATGCAGCTCGGAGCAGACGGTGTTTTTGTAGGCTCTGGTATATTCAAATCGAGCGATCCGGAAAAGATGGCTTCGGCAATTGTGGATGCTGTGAACAACTATGATGATCCAAAACGACTGGCAGCAATTTCTAAGGGGTTGGGATCACCAATGAAAGGTATAGAAGTGAGTACTTTGGCAGAAGAGGAGTTGCTGCAAGTGCGCGGATGGTAACGGTGTCTACTCAAAAACCTGTGGGTTTTTGAGCCGACAATGCAAAATTAAATTAATTGCAAAAGTCAAAATAAACCTGCGTGAGGATTTTTGGTGCTCATACACTTAAAGGACCCGCATCTTTAAACCCTTCCCTTTTTCCCATTCCCGCCTCCCGTTCCAGCTCTTCAGGCCTAAATAGCAGTTTTATCACGTTCTCTACATGCTCCCGCGTACGACGGTCTGAAAGCCATGCCAGCTCCTTCTCCTCCGCTGCTTCATCTTCATACACAAAAACCTCGATTATGTGCTTGGAAGTGAGCAGTTGTGCTGCTATTATACCGAGTGATGCTTCATATGCACACTGTTTATCTATATCCTCAGGTCCGGGCATGCCCAACGCCATCACGATATCGCATCCGCTCACCTCTATCAGCTTCTTCGACGCTACTGGCAGGTCCTTTATCCCCGGGACCGTGTACCTCTCTATCTTAACGGATACTCGCTTATTCAGCTCATCTATTGCCGCTGCACCCATGTCATATCTCGCAAAGGTAGTATCCGCAATGCCTACTTTCTTCATTTCTTCTAATACTATTGGTCAGTCCACACAAGCCAAAGCCCTAAATGGGCATACGTTCACACACACTTCACACCGAATACATTTCTCCTCTTCCAACTCTATCTGCCACGATGGATCGAACTTAAACACTCCGGTAGGACAGATAGAAATGCAAGCGCCGCAATGGATGCATCTCTCTTCATCCCACGCGATTAGTTTCATTAATTTCCGTACTTCAACGCCCTTTTCCCTGAAATGTTCTGCAACACTATTTACTTTATCGTGCGGTACGTCAACAATGAGCTCACCACTCACTGCATCTACGTTCGCCTTATCTATGTTTATTTTCGCACCGGTCTCGAGTATTACTTCCGCAGTACGCGGCGTTTTGTGTCCAGGACGGGGGAACCGTAATAAAAGCTTCATTTTCGTTGATCTATATTTCTTTTACTTTACTTTAGTTTATTTTATTTTATTAACGCTTTTCTTTCTAAGAGAAGGTTTTACCTAAAGAAATAATATATTATTTCTTTAGTTGTAGAAGAGCGAGTAGAGCATGATAGTAAGGATTCGAGATTTTTTTATAACAAAGCAAAATTGGATCTTCTCTGTTGTCTCTTATGACTTAGGCGAAGAGGAAGTGAAATGCCTCTTACGATATATCCCGGACGACAGAGGCGAAAGAGTCGCGGATAGGGGTCGATACAGGAAATTAGACTTTGATGACGCATATGTATTCTTGGGTAGGCATTGCCCCACATATGTGAAAGGTGGTATGCAGGTGGTTCCAAAAGCGGATATAAAAGAAATCCTGCGACCAGATGATGAGCTCCCGTTAATTGCCGAGCGAGAAGAGCAGGCCCAAACTATTTTTGAACTTCTTGGAAACCGTATCCCGCGTGATATGATCGGGATTACCGGCTCCTACTTATGTGGTCTTAACAGCGATAATTCAGACCTTGATTTCGTCCTTTATGGGCTGCCAAACTTCAACATAGCGAGAGAGGTTATAGAAGCAGCAGTGGAAGAAGGCATTCTCGTAGAGATAACTGATGCCGTGTGGCGGCGGATATACAATAAAAGGCAGCCGGAATTGAGTTACAATCGTTTTGTCGCACATGAACAGAGGAAGAAGAATAGGGGTGCAATCGGGGACACATACCTTGATATTTTATACACGCGAGACAGAGAAGAGATAAAGCAGTTGGATATGAGGAATTATGAAATAGGCGAAAGGGTAGGTTATGCAAAGATAACAGCGGAAGTAAAGGACGCCTCTTTTTCATTTGATAATCCCGCGATATACGAAATAGAACACCCAGAGATAAGCAAAGTTCTTTCTTTTACGCATACCTATGTCGGGCAAGCGTTAGCAGGCGAAAAAATAGAAGCTCGTGGCGTAATAGAGCGCACAAAGCATGAGTCACGATTGGTCGTGGGTACGACAAGGGATGCGAAGGGCGAGTGGATAAGGACGCTATCGCTTTGAAAAGATCTTTGGAACGGATGCAAGATACAGGATACCTGTTTGACTTGCATCTTTGCAATTTCTCGTGAAACTGTGTTTTATTAAGCATAAAAAAACCTTTCTTAGAAATGGGAAGAGTCATGGAACTTAAAGTGAAGATACTTGCAGATAAAGAAGAAGAGAGAAGATTGGAAGTCTCGAATGATGATACATACGAGAATGTATTAGAGAAACTTGGAATAAATCCCGTGGAAGTTGTTGTGCTTCGTAATAGTAAGCCCGTGCCCGAAGATGAAAAACTGTATGATATAAATAATGGCGAGGTAACGATTATCAGAATTGTCTCTGGAGGGTGATGTAATGCTATATCTTTAGTTAAACTAACTAACTAAGCTTGAAAGACAGCAAAAAAATGGATGATAACAAATATATAGGACATTTTACGGAACTCGTGGAATTGGAACGCGAGGAGCAGATGCGGCGGCATGAAGAGGAGATGCGGCGGCTGAGTGGTCGGGAACGGGAAGAGAGAGGTAGAGCTTTTCTAATGATGAAGGGGAAATCTCAGGACCTGGGACTGGGTGGAAAGCACTTAGTGAAGTTTAGAAAACAAACGGCCGGTATCACATTACCAGAAAGCGAAATAGAAGTTGGGGATCTCGTACTGATAAGTAAAACAAGCCTGTGGGATGAGGACAACCCGCTGGGTACGGTAGCAGAGAAGACCTCGTATGCAATCACAATTGCATTTGATAACGCACCACCAGGTTTTGTGTATCGTAAAGACCTTAGAATTGACCTTTTTGTCAATGACATTACGTTTCAACGGATGATCGAAGCTTTAACGCAATTTAAAAGATTGCCGCGCTGGCGGAAGGACAAATTACTCGGTAATACGGCCCCTGAGTTCTCCCAGGTAGATAAAATAGAATTCTTTAATACAAAATTGAACAAAAGCCAACAGGAAGCGGTTATAAGGAGTTTAGCGGCACGTGATTTCTTCCTCATCCATGGACCGCCGGGAACGGGTAAGACGATAACCTGCGTTGAGGTCATAGCACAGCTTATTAAGCGTGGTAATAAGATATTAACCGCTGCAGACTCCAACGTGGCGGTGGATAACTTAGTAGAACGATTGGACAAAATAGGTGTGAACGTGGTACGAATAGGGCATCCAGCACGAATAATACCCGCTTTACGAAGAAGAAGCCTTGATTATCTTGTTCAAGACGAACCGAACTATCGAAAAGCGCAGGAGTTCAGGAAGCGAGCATATGAGCTAAAGGAAGACATGAAACGATATATCATGCCAGAAATGCGATGGAGACGCGGGTTAAGTGATGAAGAGATAATGCTGCTTGCAAGTGAAGGGGCGACAACAAGGGGAATACCACTGAAGAAAATAGAGGGCATGAAGAAATGGCTTGATTTGAAACATGAGCTAGATAGGTTATTTGGTGATGCACGTGAACTGGAAGAGCGAGCAATAAGGCGAATTATAAAGGCTGCGACAGTAATTTGCACAACGAACAGCACTGCGGGCTCGGAGATACTCAAAAGCGAAAAGTTCGATTTTGCCGTTATTGACGAGGCCACTCAGTCCACCGAACCTTCTGCGTTGATTGCAGTGCTCAAGGCGAAGCGGTTTATCATGGCTGGGGATCACAAGCAGCTACCACCTACTGTTTTGAACGAGGAGGCTGCATGCAGGAGTTTCACCAAGAGTCTTTTCGAGCGACTTCTGGCGCTACATGGTGATAAGATACGGGTTATGCTTGATGTGCAGTATAGAATGAACGAAGAGATAGCGGAATTTCCGAATCGGGAGTTCTATGATGGTAAGCTGAAGGCGGATGAACAGGTAAAACGGCGTACTCTTAGGGATATACTCCCGGAATCAGTAGATGAAGATAGAGAAGATGTAAAACCATTTTTGTTTATTGATACCTGCGATGAGCTTGAGGAACGTGTACGAAAAGGTTCTACATCGAGAGAGAACCCCGGAGAGGCGAAATTGGTTAAGGATGTTGCCGAACGACTGTTAAACCGGGGTATAAGACCGGAAGATATAGCAGTTATCTCGCCTTACGATGACCAGGTAGCGCAGATTAAAAGGATGCTCCATGTAGAGGGCTTGGAGATAAAGACTGTGGATGGGTTCCAGGGCCGGGAGAAGGAGGTAGTCATTGTGTCATTTGTGAGGAGTAACAAATCAGGGACTATAGGATTTCTCAAGGATTTGAGGAGGCTTAATGTCTCCATAACGAGAGCGAAACGGAAGTTGGTTTTAATTGGCGATTCAAATACGCTGGAAAGCGAAGGGTGTTATAGACGGCTTGTTGCGTTGGCGAAGGAGAGCGGAGCGTATAAGAGGGCGGTTTAGAGATTTTTGATTTTATTTATATTTACTTATATCTATCATCTATTCATATCACTAAGTGCGTTTAAAGAGTGGGAGTAGGCAATCCCAGATGAGTGTGAACATGGAAAAAGGAACAACAAGTAAAGTGCTTGTAACCGACAATATCTCAGAAGAGGGGATAAAGAAGCTGCAGGAGTTTGGAGACGTTGACGTAGAACGGGACTTAAGCAAGGAAGATTTAGCAGCGTGCATTGCCGACTATGATGCTCTGGTGATAAGAAGCGGCACAACAGTGACGAAAGAGATAATCGATGCCGGCAAACGTTTAAAGGTAATAGGTAGAGCCGGTGTCGGTGTGGACAACATAGATGTGGAAAGAGCGACGGAAAAGGGGATTATGGTAGTTAATTCGCCCGAGGCAAATACCATATCTGCAGCGGAGCATGCATTTGCGATGCTGCTCAGCATTTCGAGGAAAATACCGGCTGCAAACGTGTCGTTGAAATCAGGCAAGTGGGAAAGAAAGAAGCACATGGGTGTGGAAGTGAACGGCAAGGTATTGGGCACAATCGGTCTGGGAAGAGTAGGGAGTGAAGTAGCGAAGCGAGCAAAAGGGTTTGGAATGCGAGTAGTTGCATACGACCCGTTTATATCACAGGATAAAGCGAAAGAACTCGGAATTACGCTTTTGAGCTTTAATGAGGTTCTTTCCACCTCGGATTTTATAACTCTGCATACGCCACTCACAAAGGACACGCACCATATGATAGGTAAGAGCGAGTTCGAATTGATGAAAGACGGCGTTCGTGTAATAAATTGTGCTCGTGGTGGTATATTAGATGAGGATGCGCTGAAGGAAGCGATAAAGGCGGGTAAAGTAGCAGGCGCTGCTCTTGATGTCTTCGAGCAAGAGCCACCAAACAATGATGATCTGCTGGCGTTAGAAGAAGTGATCGTTACGCCTCATTTAGGTGCATCAACAACCGAAGCGCAGAGAGCTGCTGCCGTTGTCATTGCCGATGAGGTGATAGGGGCGTTAAGCAACAAGCCGGTAAAAAATGCGCTTAACCTGCTATATGTCGAAGAGGAGTTGATGGATACCATAAAACCGTATTTAGTATTAGCCGAGAAACTGGGATTACTCGGTGCACAACTGATCCCGAAATCGCGTCGAATTGAGCAGTTTAACGTTTCTTATGAAGGTGAATTAGGCGCGGTAGAAGCAGGCATAGGTAAAAACACAAGAATGATAACCGTAGCGCTACTGAAGAACTTCCTAGCGTGGTTCACAGATGGCGTGAACTATGTGAATGCCGAGGCAATAGCGAAGAAATTCGGGGTTAAAGTTACTGAGAGTAAGACAGAGGGCGTTGAAAATTTCGTCTCCTTAATTAGCATTACCCTGCGTACAGAGGGCGAGTTTGAAACGACCATTTCCGGCACGCTATTCGGAAAAGACGATCCGAGAATAGTGAAGATAGATGGGTTCTGGATGGATGCGTCTCCTTCCGGCCACATGCTCATATGCTCCTTCATTGATAAACCGAGGGTGATAGGACCTGTTTGTACGATTCTTGGTGACCGCAGCATAAATATAACCGGGATGCGAGTGGGGCGCGAGAAGATAGAAGGCGAAGCGGTCATGGTACTTAATGTGGACAATCCGGTTGCTGGCGATATTATAGAAGATATAATGAAGGTAGAGAATCTAATAGATGTAAAGTTGGTGAAACTGTAAAAATGATAAAGAGAAGAAGAGTAAAATTTGCACGATATGGCTGGTGGAAGAAGAAGAAGCTGAGTAAGAGCTGGAGAAGGCCTCGTGGCCATGATAACAAGATGCGAGAGCATAGAGGTGGAAAACCTGCATGGGTGCAAGTAGGGTATAGAAGGAGAAAGGAAGATCGTGGCTTGCATCCGTCAGGAATGCACGAAGTGCTTATCTTCAATCCAAATGACCTCGCTAAGGCAGATCCAGTAGATGACGTAGCTGTGCGGATTGCATCAACAGTAGGGAGACGGAAACGGGAAGTGATAGAAGAGAAAGCTGCTGCGCTTGGTATTAAAGTGCTTAATCCTATGCGACATGTCGGGTTCGTGACATCAGAATAGCGGGCTGTGTGTTATCTATTCACGTGATCACAGTGCCATGATGATCGCCGTGAACGGCACCGATAATATTACGTGGGTTGCGGCCATCAATGACGATAGTCTCTATTCCGCTCCGTTCTATTATCTTCGCGGCAACGGGATCTATAACAATTCGCGACCCTGCTTTTAACACCTCTTTCATTGTCAGCGCTACGAGTTCCTTTGCCGTGAGCCGGTCGTATTTCTTCGCGTCCGGATAAACATGCGGGTCGGCATCGTAGACACCGTCTACTGAGGTTACAACTATGAGTCGGTCTGCATCTACGTATTCAGCGAGGATCGCAGCTACTGCATCGGTTGTGTGCCCGGGGCTTACACCGCCCATTACTGCTATCTTATTGTCTTCTTGCACCGCGGCCACTTCTATATAATCGGAAAACGGTTCCGGATATGCTTCTTTTAACGCAGTTATGAGCAATTTCGCATTTAGTCGCGTCCCCGCTATGCCGATATAATCGCAACAGGCTTCGTTCGCGCCTAAATCGCGTGCTATATTTATACTGTCACGCGCTATCGCACCACCGCCTGTGACTACATATAGGGTGCATGATTCCGCAAGCTCATCTAAGACCGCAGCAAGTGCTTTTATGCGCGCTGCATCTGCGAAATATATGCCGCCTATAGAAAATATGACTTTCATGTTCGCTCTTAATTAATAAATATTACACGCATTTCTTTAAAAAAGAAAACCGAAAAGTTTTTATACTCTGAGTGGGAATAACAATTCACATAAGTTCTTTGTAACTAAACTTTTAGGGGGAGGACACCATGAAGTCAAATAAGAAATTTGTTATAATATTAGAGATATTGGTCATAACTTTTTTGGTTATGAGCGTAGTTTCGGTTTGCGGGTTAAGTGATTCTTCCGCGGATATTTCCGCTTATCTGAGTATTGTTAACCCGGGTGATGAAATCACCGTGACGTATTCTGGGGCTCCGGGCTTTGAATTTGACGGGATTGCCATGTTTAAGGCGGGAGAGCAGGATATTTATGAATATGGATTGGGTAAAGTGCTATACTTCTTAGACGGTAAAAAGAGCGGTACGCTAACAATCACAGCTCCCGATGAACCAGGGGATTATGAGTTTCGACTCTTTGAGAACGCTGGATCTACAGATATTGCCAGAAGTACGGATATTGCCAGAAGTAATGTTGTTAGGGTGCAAGCGGGGACAACTGTGCCAACACCCACGCCAACTACCCTTTCAGGCGTCCACCACCTCGGTGATCAGACTGTGAGTGACTGGGAAGTTCCAAAGCCGGAAGGAACTGAATATACAACAACGTTTAATTTAACTGCTGTGCCCGCAAGTGCAGATCTAATATTAGATGTCTTCGATACGGACTATAATAATCCTGTGCTTGTGAATGGGAATTCAGTAGGCATCTTATGTATAAACACAATCGAAAGTTGGAAGCAATGCACCATTAAAATACCCGGTTCTGCTCTGCGAGTAGGTTCAAATACTCTAACCATACAATCCGAGAGCAGAGGAGGGAATTATGATGATTTCATGATCAGAAATATTTGGGTTACGCCGCCTTCAGGTGTCCACCACCTCGGTGATCAGACTTTGAGTGACTGGGAAGTTCAAAAGCCGGAAGGAACAGAATATACAACAGCGTTTAGTTTGACTGGTGTGCCCGCAAGTGCAGATCTAATATTAGATGTCTTCGATACTGACCATAATAATCCTGTGCTTGTAAATGAGAATTCAATAGGCATCTTATGTATAAACACAATCGAAGGTTGGAAGCAATGCACCATTTCAATACCCGGTTCTGCCCTGCGAGTGGGTTCAAATACCTTAACCATACAATCCGAGAGCAGAGGAGGGAATTATGATGATTTCATGATCAGAAATATTG
>JAUWVD010000123.1 GCA_030617585.1 Candidatus Methanophagales archaeon | reverse complement strand
GCAACGGCAATGGAGCAGGATATGTCAACCAAAGCGGTCTTTGAGAAGTTGGGTGTGGAACTGGTCGAGGTAGAGGATTGGAACTGCTGTGGCGCCGCGGAAGTAGATGACCCGGAGTTAGTGTATGCGTTAAATGCACGTAATCTTGCGATTGCCGAGAAAGAAGGGTTGGACATTGTAACACCATGTAGTATTTGCTATTACAATTTAGAGCGGAGTAACATCGCGTTGAAGGCCGATGATGAACTGCGTGCGAAAGTGAAAGGGATAGATAGCTCACTGGACTATAACGGTAAGATAAAGGCGAAGCATGTACTGGACGTCTTTGTAAACGACATAGGGCTGGAAGAATTGTCAAGTAAGATGTCGAAGAAGCTAAATCTGAAGGTTGCACCGTATTATGGCTGTTATCTTGGTAGACCGCCGGAGACTGCTTTTGATGATCCAGACGATCCTGACTTGATGGACAAGTAGATAGAGCTGATGGGCGGCGAGATAGTCCCTTTCAGTCAGATGAAGTCGCTGTGTTGCGGTGGACCTCTTATGATGACGCGGAGTGATATAGCATTTGAGATGGCAAGGAAGATATTAGACACGGCAAAGAGCGCCGGTGCGGATTGTATTGCACTTGCATGCCCGCTCTGTGGCATGATGCTGGATGGCAAGCAGGCGGATATAGAAAAAGCGCTCCACGTCGAGATAGATATGCCGGTTGTTTACATTACGCAGTTATTGGGTCTCGCTCTGGGAATAGACGCGAAAGAACTAGGGCTCAACAAAAATGCTGTGGATACAAAAGATATACTTGGGAAGGTGGTGTGAAAATGGGAATAGCGATTATAGGTGGCGGAGTTGCGGGAATAACAGCAGCTCTTGATCTTGCAAACTCGGGCTATAAAGTCTATCTGGTAGAGAAGAATGCGGAACTCGGTGGTAAGATGGCTGAGCTTGCAGAATGTAAGGTCGGGCTATCACCAAGGGTAGTAGAAATAGAGAATCATCCGAACATAGAGCTGATGCTATCAAGCGAGTTAGAGAGCTTGTCTGGTTCTGCGGGTAATTTCACGTTGAAAGTGTCGGGTACAACGATAGAAGCAGAGAGCGTGGTTTTAGCGCCCGGATACGATGTCTTCGATAACATAGCGAAGAGTTATGGATTCGGGAGTCCGGATGTTGTCACGTCATTAGACTTTGAAGGTATGCTCCGTGCAAGTACCGCAAGTGGAGAACTGTTACGACCGTCAGACAGTAAGCCGGTGAAGAAGATAGGATTTATCGAGTGTGTGGGGTCGCGATGCCAGGAGAATGAGATATGCTCTACTGCATGTTGCGCATACACAGCGAAAGAGGTGTGGGTAGTGAAGGAGAGATACCCGGACATTGATGTATCTGTCTTTTATATGGACATACGAGTATTTGGCAAAGATGAGGAGCTGGTAGCCGAGTTAAAGGACAACTATGGTGTGAAATACATAAGGTCGCGGGTTCCGGAGGTGATACCGGAGCGTGGGAGTTTAAAAGTCAAGTACGAGGATTTAAAGAAAGGCGTAATTGCCGATTTAGACTTTGATATGATAGTGCTAGCAGTTGGTCTTCTGCCGTCAAAGACATTAGGTCGGCTTTCCGAGATAACAGGCGTAAAAACGGATAAATATGGGTATGTTGAGACGAGCATAACGAGCCCGCTGGAAACGAATGTGCCAGGTGTGTTTGCTTGCGGCACGGCAACGGCACCGATGAAGGTGCGTGAAAGTGTTGCGCAGGCAAGCGGTGCAGCGTTAAAGGCTGCGATTCTCGCTCAGCGGACAGAGCCTATTCCTGGTCAGGAAGAGCGGAAATACATTGAGGTCGGCGATGAGCAGAAGATAGGCGTATTTATCTGCGGCTGTGAAGGCGAAGTGGCGAATTCCATGGACATACCTGCGGTTGTAGAGCAAGTGAAACAATGGCGGGATGTTGTTCTTGTGAATGGCGATACGAACACAACGAAAGAGGTGCTGGAAGCGATAGAGAGTGGCATTGTAGATCAAGAGTTGAACAGGATAGTATTTGCAGGCTATACACCGCGGGAGTATGAAAATACATTCAGAGATGCAGTAGCGAAGGCGGGATTAAATCCGTATTTGCTTGAGTTTGTAAACTTAAGGGAGCAATGTGCATGGGTACATGATAAAGCGGAAGCGACAGTAGTTGCGGCTGGTATGCTGCGGATGGCAGTAGGGCGAGCGAGGTACCTTGAAGCGATTCCGATTGAGCAGTATCCGGTGATCCCGAAAGCACTTGTTATCGGCGGCGGCGTGTCAGGAATGAATGCGGCGCTTGGTATTGCCGATGCGGGCTATGATGTATATATAGTGGAGAAAGAGCCAGAGCTTGGTGGCGGTTTGAGAGAGACGGGGGAACTACAAAGCGGCGAGAAAGCTTCCGATGTACTTAAAGAATTAGCTGATAAGGTAGCGAGTAATAAGCAGATAACAGTATATAAGAATGCAAAGGAAGAGAACGTTAGCGGAAGAGCAGGTTCGTTTAAGGCGAATATAGTCGGGGATGGCGTGAACGAAGAGATAGAATTTGGCGCTTGTGTAATTGCAACAGGGGCAAAGGAAGTTGCACCTGTAGGCTATTCAGGAAATGAAGTGATAACGCAAGCGGAGTTTGGGAAGATGCTGGGCGATACGGTATCTGCAAACACAATTGCTATGATCCAGGATGTGGGTGTGGGTGTAGATGCAAAGTATAGCAGCATCGAACTGGTAACAAATGCGCTAAAAGCGAAAGAAAAGAACCCCAATTTGAATATCTTCGTACTGTATCAGGACATCAAGACCTACGGTAAGTGGGAAGCGCTATACAAAGATGCGAGAGAAAAGGGCGTTATATTCCTCAGGTATGAAAATGCACCGAAATACGAGGGAGGGATTGTCACGGTCTTTGACGTTATACTAAACGATGATGTACAGATAAAGCCCGATCTGGTAGTGCTCAGCACGCCGACAGTGCCTGCAGAGGAGAACGAGCGATTGAGCAAGATGTTCAAGATACCGCTGAGAAATGGATTCTTTATGGAAGCGCAGGAGCGACCGAAGATGGTGTTGACTCCCGTAGACACAGTGAACGAAGGCGTGTTTATTTGCGGTTCCGCTGTTTATCCCGCAATGATCGATGAGTGCATGGCGATGAGTTCAGCGGCAGCGTCGAGGGCATGCGTGTTGCTGGCGAAGAATTTCCTCGAGACGCCTGCGGTGAGTGCGGTAGTTGACGATCAGATATGCGTTGGGTGCGGCGTGTGCGTGGATGTGTGCCCGGTTGAGGCGATCGAGCTGACCGAGGAGCTTGTACCTGTTGTCACTTTCGGTGTGGCGACGGTAGTAAGCGGACTGAAGAAGGTTGCAAAGGTCGGCGATGGCTGTATAGGCTGTGGAAGTTGTGCCTCATATTGCCCGTCAAGTGCGATGTCGCTGAAGTACTTCAGAGATAGGCAGTTGTACGCTCAGTTGGATTATGCATTGTAATCCACTGGGTACGTTTTTATTTTTCCATTTTTTTAATTGTATATAAAGTATAACTTCTACCTATTTAGGACGCAGATTTACACGGATTTAATTTTTTCTGGGTTAATCAGCGTTAATCTGTGTCAATATTGATTTTAGTTTGTTCATAATTGAGAAAGGCTCTGAGATTATTGTTACAATCGAAGAAAAAATTTTGGGCAAAATTCATTTCCGCCTTAGCTGCGAGAAATCCTAAATCATAAGCACCAAATATCAAACAATATCTAATATCAAAATCAAGATTTATTTTGTGTAAAGGGGAAATGGAATTCAAAGATGCAATAAGATGACTATAAAATCACTGCAGCCAACTCCATTTAGCGATGACTTGTCTAATCCTCATGTCCATGTCGCTACGGGAGAGGGAGCATATGATAACACGAGAGCGGTTCTCGCACAAATCGACCTCGCTGCGGTTACGGGCAAGCGAGTTCTTTTAAAGCCGAATGCAGGGCGAATTGCTACTCCCGAATCGGGTATTACAACCAACCCCCAAGTTGTAGCGGCAGCAATTGATCTGTTCCGCGAGGCAGGAGCAACTGTCGCTGTTGGTGAGAGTCCAATAATAGGCGTCAAAACAATGGCCGCATTCGAAGCAACTGGTATTGCGTCTGTGGCTCGTGAGCGCAACTGTCCTTTGATAGATATGGACGCTCGGCAGCCCGTTCATGTGATTGTCGAAGACGGCGTTGCAATACAGTCGCTTACGGTCTGCCCGGAAGTGGTCGAGTACGACGTTGTCGTTTCAATCCCGGTAATGAAAACCCACATGCACACAGTCGTTACGCTCGCAGTGAAGAATATGAAAGGATGCCTGTGGCGCCG
>JAUWVD010000046.1 GCA_030617585.1 Candidatus Methanophagales archaeon | reverse complement strand
TGCGGAGGCAAAGGTTGCAGGGCTAAAGTACGTGGACGAAGTGGGATTAACAGACAGAGCGGTGTACAACTCGATAAACGTGTCGTGTTCACCGGAGGAGCTGAAAGCAATAGAAGAATCCAAAATAGAAGCAGCGATTATCCTTGCGTTCAATCCAAAAGATTCTACGGTTGCGGGAAAGATAGACCTGTTAGAGACAGGGGCAGGCACTTTCGATAAAGGTATGGTGCAGCTTGCACGGGACATGGGCATACATAAACAGATGTGTGACCCCGCGACACTGCCAATAGGTGCAGGAGTAGGTTCAGCAGTTGCTTCTGGATTCGTCATCAAATCGAAATATGGTATATCCGTAGGTCTGGGTATCCACAATGCACCTTCCGCATGGACATGGCTGAAGACATTCAGGAAGGAACATGCGACGAAAGGAACAGGCGGTTGGGAAGGACTCGGCGCGGACGTGTTCAATATTTGCGACATAGCCTCAAATGTCATTCCAATTATCGCGGGCCAGGATTTCGTGCTTTACGGGCCGATAGAGCATGCTCCAAAGACGTTCCCACTGGTGGGAATGGCAGATATGATTGTTGCGGAGGCTAACGCAGCAGAGCACGATGTTGAGTCACTGGAACCACATCCAATACTGAAAATGACTGCATAGGGGTGCTTTTTTTAATCCCCTTTTTATTTATTTTTTTTAAAGAATTATAACAAATGTGCGTTATTGTAGTTACTATTAAGTGAGTACAAATGTTAGAGCGATTAGACTCAAGATTATATGAAAATGGTGAGTTTGAGATAAAAGAGGAGCCGTTTTATTTACCGCAGGGGAATGAGATTGCGCTATTCGAAGCTGCATACGAGAATAAACTCCCTGTTATGCTGAAAGGACCTACGGGAAGCGGCAAAACGAGATTAATCGAGTATATGGCGTGGAAATTAGGGCGGCCGCTCTACACCGTTGCATGCCACGACGATTTAAGCGGGAATGACTTAACCGGGAGATACATCATAAAAGGGGACAACGTTGAGTGGATTGACGGTCCTCTGCTTATGGCGGTAAAGAACGGAGGGATAGTCTATTTAGACGAAGTTGTGGAAGCGAGAAAAGACACGACGGTCGTTATTCACCCATTAACAGATTATCGCAGGTATTTGCTGATTGAGAAGCTGGGTAAGATGTTCTATGCGCCGGACGACTTTATGCTGGTAATTAGTTATAATCCCGGTTACCAGAGTGTGTTAAAAGAATTGAAACAGAGCACAAGACAGAGGTTTGTAAGTATCGCCCTCGGATGGCCAGGGGAAGACTTGGAAACACAAATTGTGCATCAGGAGACAGGAGTTGAACAGGATATTGCAAGGAAGTTGGTAAAAGCAGCGAATAAAATACGGAATCTCGTGCATCAAGGACTCGAAGAAGGTGTTTCGACAAGGGAACTTGTCTATGCTGGCACATTGCTAAAAAGTGGCGTGCCGATGCGGGACGCGTTGTATTCAACGATGATTGAGCCTTTAACGCACGACAGTGACCTCAAAAGGAGCATAGAAGAAATCCTTAAGAATTATTTTGATGTATAACTTGACAATGTCAAATTAACTGCGGAGTTCACGGAGAACGCGGAGGATGTAGATGTGATAAGTTTAAGGTAACTATTGTGGGCAGCTCTGAAAATGGTAAGGAAATCCATCAAGAAGATTCATGGAACGAGAAAATTAAGGAAACTACTCAACGACCATTACGAAGGAGAAGTTCCCGACAATTTAGTTGCCGACTTGTATCCTCTGCCCGACCGAGTCGGTTATGACAGCGTAGAGCAGATTATCAGAGTTTGCAGCCAGCTCGCCAGGAATAGCAGTCGAACTGCGGTTACTTTACTTGAGGAGAGTCCTGACCTCATTGGTAGAGCGAGTTATGAAGGTTTGGAGAAAGTAGCGTATAGGGCTTCAGAAATAGCAAAGGCAGAAGGAGAAGAAAAAGCCACCTCTTTTGTGAGGGGTGAGGCTTCGGAATATGCCGATTTTTTTGTGTCTATCACGGAAGGTCTTGAGCTGGAGAGAGTGAGACCCGTATTGTTACATTATCTGAATGCATTGTTGGGTTACAGGATCGAGATTGTGGAAGCACAGGGGGCAGCTACGACAGACGGTGAGCGGATCTTTCTGCCGGGAAGGATAAAAGAGTTCGAAGAAGAAGATAGAAATTCCATTTTGTACAAAGTTATGGCGACACACGAAGAAGCGCATTTGGAATATGGTAGTTTTGATTTTGAGTTGATGAGGGTTCGGGATGTTGTGAGTAGGATAGAGGTGGAATATGGTGAGTGCAAATGAAGAATGGAAGTAGTGATGGCGACATAGAAAATTTCTATGCTCTCTTTCCCGAACCGGCATTAGCGGAGGACCTTATAACACTACTTGAAGATTACAGAATCAATTCTCGGTTAAAGGCTGAATATCCCGTTCTTGGCGTACAAATATCGGAAATGAACGTTCATACGGTATCTAAAAGACCTCCTCTTGACGAATTAGCTAATGATAAACAGAGAGCGGTAGAGCTTATAGCACAACAGTTAATTGCCGGAACGACAAAAGAGCAGGTCCCAGAGAATTTACAGTCAACTCTTGATCTAGCTTTATCAATATGCCAACCATTATCTGCTCTTCATGCAGATGTACACAAAACAGCACGGGCAGCGGCTGAATTATATATCCTGATAGATGACCATTTTCAAGGCCCCTATCACAAAATGAGTCCTTTTTCTGCCCCTTTAGATCAATCACAAGTGAACCAAAATATAGGTAATTTCGGTAGAACAGCGCGAAAAATTAGTGAGAAACTAAATAGCGAAGTAGACAAAAGCCATCCGGACGCGGATAAAAATGGTAATGACTTTAGCGTGCCATCTGACGATGCAATAAGCGAACTATTAAGATCGTTGTACAAAGAGAAAGGAATCAAACCCAAGGCGGTTGAGTCACGAATTGATGCGCTTGAGCCGAACAAAGTGCAGGCGTATTTAAGCGAGCTGGAAACATCAATTACGGCTGAAAACGGACTTCAAAGCGAACGGGACACATATTTATATCCGGAATGGGGTAGCGACATCAACGATTATCGGTTAAATTGGTCGCGGATAAGAGAGCGGATTTTGGAGGGTGGGACAGCGGAATTTTATCTTGACACAATCCAGAAGTATGCGGGACAGATAAAGATAATCAGGCGAGAATTCCAGATGCTCCGACCAGAGGGCGTAGTGAAATTACGGGGGCAATTTGATGGCGATGATATTGACCTGGATGCAACGGTTCAATATTTTATTGATAAGCGACTGAGGCTCTCACCGTCCGAAAGGAACTATGTACGAACCGAAAAACGAACACGAGATATCGCAGTTGCATTTCTCGTTGACATGAGTGGCAGTACGGTAGGGTCAACAATTTTGTGTGAAAAGGAAGCATTGGTTTTAATGTCAGAAGCATTGAAGGAATTAGGCGATGCTTTTGCTATTTACGGGTTCTCAGGGTATGGGCGAGATAACGTAGTGTTTTTTTTAATCAAAGATTTTGAGGACCCTTATGACCAGCGAGTGCAGAGCAAAATATCTACAATGACAAATAAACAGTCTACTAGAATTGCGCCTGCTATCAGACATACCACAACGAAATTAAGAAGGAGGGAGGAGAGGACAAGGATGCTTATTCTGTTGAGTGACGGTAAGCCATTAGACCGGGATTATTATGGCAATTACGCGATCGAAGATACGCGAATGGCATTGAAAGAGGCGCAAGGATATGGTGTCAAGTCGTTTTGTATTACTGTTGATCGTGAGGCAGCGGAGTATTTGCCACGAATGTATGCCAATAGCAGATGGGTTGTGATAGATGATGTTCTGAAACTGCCTGATAAGATAACGAGGATATATAAGCGGTTTACGACGTGAGAAGTGACTTGACGGGTTAACTGCAGAGTGTACGGAGTCCAGGAGCCGCATCCATATCTGACGATGTCGACATAGGGGTGTTTATATTTTTTTATCCCCTTTTTATTTTTATCTCTCCTATGATCTTATCACCATCCAAAAGTCCAAACAGGAAGTTTTTTCTTTTAGCACAGGTTTTCTTTTTTGTAAAAAGAAAAAGTGTGAGGTGAAAGAAGACATGGCTAAAAATTCGGATTGGACGGAAAGGCTTGAGCGCGAGCGGAAAGAGAAGGACAAATTCTTTGCGGTGCACGGGCAATCGCCGATACCGGCGGAAGAGCGAGCGAAGTTCAGGGGTCTTGTATATTATCCCCCTAACGCGGATTACCAGTTCGAGCTCGAACTTTATGAGCACAGCGATAAAAAGTTGTTACAAATTGAAGACACAGGTGGCAATATACGGGACTTCCTGCGCTGGGGTGAATTTCAATTCAAAGTTGGTGATGACGAGTGTACGCTTCAAGCGTATAAGAGCGACCCTAGCGCGGAACTGCTGTTTATACCGTTCAAGGACGCAACCAGTGGTAAGGCGACATACGGGGCGGGACGGTATATTGACCTTGAGCATGAGAGAGACTGCACACCGGAAGGAAGATGGAGATTTGATTTTAATAACGCCTATAATCCATGGTGCGCATATAGTAAGAACTATGTATGCCCTTTTGTGCCACCAGAGAACTGGCTTAAAATACCTGTACTTGCTGGAGAGAAGAAATTAAAGAGAGAGGAGGAATGAGTAATGGCTAAAGAAAAATCAGAAGAAGATATTCGCCAGGTTGTAGCAGAAATAAAGCATCCTGCAATTGACCGCACCTTAGTTGACTTAGGGGTAGTCAAGGGAATAACAGTCAAGGGGAACAAGGTCTTGGTTACTATGGCGCTTCCCTTTCCCGGTATTCCCACACAGGTCAGGGATTATCTCGTAAATAGTGTGGTTGAGCAAATAAAGAAGCTGGATGTGGAGGTCGAGGTGGATGTAACGATAATGAATCAGGAAGAACTGCAGGCCTTTTTAGCCATGGAGCAGGAAAGCTGGAAAGGAGGTACGTAACTACTATCTTGATGTTTACAGAATCACTTATATCCTTAATGGCATCCCAAAGGAAATGGTGAAGATGGCGAGGGGGGACATCTAAATTTTTGCAGGTTTTGTTCTCTTGATCGCTTTTGTAATGTATGAAAGCAAGGTTGAGCATCCAGTGTTTGAAATAAATTTGTTGAGGAAGAATTCCACTTTCTCTCTATCTAGTCTGGCAGCCCTGCTTAATTACAGTGCAACCTTTGCAGTTGTCTTCATCCTGAGTTTTTATTTGCAATATGTAAAGTCGTTAACGCCGCAAGAAGCAGGCTTAATCCTCATCGCACAACCAGCATGCTTCTCGGCGTTGGTCTCGGTTTGTTTGCCTCTCCAAACACAAATGCAATAATGGGTTCAGTCGAGAGAAAATACTTCGGAATTTGCTTCTCTTGGGAGAGGAAAGATGAGATAAAAAAGGCACTTACAATCTTTCCAAGAAATCAGCAAGCTCTAATATCCCTTTCAATTCAAAATTGAGCGCGTCACCAACTAAACCATTTCTAAATACCCTTTTATCTTCCGGTATGACGGATACAACCTTACTTTGATCAACCGAATCGAGAAGAAACCTCGCCGTTTCATCATCTGTCTTGTTCAAAACATAATATAACGGCTTACCCGCGCCCTCGCTGATTTTATTCACCTTCTCGGCAAGCCGGATTGATTCCTGAGATGGGTCAATGACCATTAGGATGAGGTCACAACCAGCTTCTACACCTCTCCCAAAGTGCTCAACTCCTGCATCGGTATCAACAAGTGCAAATTCCCTTTTACTTAACTCGAGCATGCGCAAGAAATCCGCGGATAAAGCATTAAATGGGCATGCACACCCTTCGCCGAAATCGCGAATCTTGCCTATCGCAATCAGATTTAACCCGCCCTTTTTGCTCATGTAATCCTCCGGGATGTCTCTCGCTCTTATCCCGTCGTTGAAAACACTGAATCTTTCACCTTCTCCTTTCATGGACTTCAACAGCTTTTCTGCAACCATTCTCTTACCGCCGAAGTGTAATGCGAAATCCTTTGGAAGTTCCATTCCAAGCTGAATATGCAGTCCAAAGTTTGATTCGTCATTATCCACTACGATAACTTTGTATCCTCTCTTTTCAAGTTCTATTGCAAGCAGAGCTGTTACTGAACTCTTTCCACAGCCCCCTTTGCCACAGGTCAAGATTTTCATTTCGTATTCTTATCCTTCTTATCTTTATTATCTATATCCCCAAAAGCATTAAAAAGGCATTCGTTCACTTCTTCCATGTGTTCGACCGCTTCCATTATCGCTTCGTAGACCTCAGTGCCAATTTCACTAAACCCCTTGGCTTTCTCAGCCCAGCGCTTGAAATCCTTTTCATGCTCTTTGTTATGCTCAATCCAGTACACCAGCAATAAACTTAGTTTCTCCTTCTCCTTTTCTGTTTCCATTTTCTACCCTACCCTACCCTACTATTCTATTACAAAGATAGCACCTTGCGGGCATATCCCTATACAAGCTCGGCATCTCTCACTATCTCCATAACACCTGTTGTATTCTATTCTTGCTTTTCCATTCATGATTTCAATTGCGTTTGGTTCATTTTGAGGAGTAACTTATAATGCCTTATACACTGTAATAAGAGCAAGAGCCACAACTAACATTCCAAGACCTATTTCCAACCAGATCGATTTTGTTTTTAATGAGACAGCACTTCCAAGCTTTGCACCTATCATTGAACCAATGAGCGCAAAAATTGCTGGCAACCAGATTATATCACCCCGGGACCAAAATATTGCTGCAGCACCAATACATGTAAAAATCGTTACACATAAGGAAGTTGCAATTGCTTTATGGATGTCGCACCCTATGGCTTTAAATAAAAAGGAAAGAAAGAGCGGATGTATCTTTTCCCTGCTCTACTTGCAAAAGGCGCAACTGCCGCCGGAACTGCCGATGTCCGCAGCCATACTGTTTTTATCATACAGCTTTGACCAGCACTCCTGACAAACCATAATGCGTCCTAACTCTTTGTGATTTGCTTCCATTCTACTTCCTTCTTTCCCGCACAGTTCACATTCACCCATCTTTTTCTTCACCCCCTGTTTTCATATCATCTAAAATGGTTTACTTCTGCTTCTTCATCCTCCTCTCCTTCTCGGCAATCCCTGCTTCCTTCTTCTCTTTCATTAACCTGTGTATCAAATCCGCACCAGACTTGTCTATTGGTTTTGCTTCTATATAGCCGCGCTCCAAAGCGCCTTCAAATACCTTCTTCCCGAAATCAGTGCGAACTATAACGGATGACTTACCTTCAGGTGTGCCGTTATTTCCAACGCTTATGTCAGAAAACAGCCCGGCAAAATCTTCACATACCGTGCATCCATCTCGCTTATAATCCACTATCTCGTTAATCCCCGCGCTTAACAGCTCTTTATCTCCTGCATACAGGTGTAGAACATCCTCGCTAATCTGCAATTTCGTTACCTCGTTTATATTTACCCCATGTGCATGTTCAAGGTATTCTTTTATCAATTTCTCATACGAATAAGTGCCCATGCAAAACAGACCTATTCTCAACTTTATATGGGACGAGAAGTTATGCGCATTATGTGTATCCTTCCCTACAACGAACATCTTTTCATACGATGACATCCCGCATGGTGTTCCTACCAGAGCGACACTCCGCAGGTCATAGTCCAAAATAGCATCCGCTATACCTGTAAGCGTTGCCGCAGGTGTATATTTGCTACCTGCACTCTTTATCAACCCTGCCTTATCCCTCGCCACTTG
>JAUWVD010000072.1 GCA_030617585.1 Candidatus Methanophagales archaeon | reverse complement strand
CGGGTGGTATCTTTCCAGCTAAAATCCACGAGCACCAGACCGTCCGTTTCGGCTATCTCGCTCGCTATCTTGGCGCGGACCTTCTCCTCGGTGAGCGAGGAGTCGGATTCTATCCGGGTGCCCTCGCAGATCATGATGTCTATTCCCGCCCCCACCGCCCGAACGTAATCCGCGATTGTGGTGCCTCGGGTCCCGTGGAACCGAATGTCACCGGTATAGAGTATCTTAAACGGCTTGCCATTGACATCACACGCCAGCACGTAACTTGCAGCTCCTGGTACTGAGTGGTCTACCGCGATCATAGTGACCTGGAATGCTCCGATGTCCGTCACCTCGCCATCCGCCATGACCCTGCAATTCCGGACCAGATCATCCTTATGCACGATTTTGGGGCAGCCTGCTAATGCACCGGTCTTGTTGAACGCGATACGAGACCCTTTTGACCTTATCGCCTTCGACTTGAAGTTCGTGACATCGTCTATTGCCGCAACCAGTGTACGTGTATCCTCAGAACAGTAAAGCGGAATGGAATGGTGAAGAAACCCTATGTCGCCTGTGTGATCCATATGGGCATGGCTAAGGAGTATCCCATCAATGTAACTTCGACCGTGCTCTTGGATATAGACCTCATAAGTGACGAGCCCCGGAACCTTAAGCATCTCTGAATCCGATACGATTAGCCTGCTGTAAGTTGCATTTGATAGGTCCTCCATACCCGTGGGCTGGATCAGATCTGCCCGATATATCCCAGGTATCATGGGTAGGACGCCAATAGTGAGTTTGTCCTTCAACTCTGTATTAGAGCGAACGTTCAGGAACTCCGCGAAGAACTCTGAGGCAAACCCCATTCGAGTCCCGAAGTCCAGCATCAAACGAGTGCCCTGATGTTCCACGATGATCTTGTTGCCACCAATCTCACCAACACCGCCATAAAAAGTTAGCCCCACCATTTTTTATTGTTTCTATATCTCGTATAACTTCTACCTATAAATTTAATTTAGTTTATTTTATATCGAAACTGCAAATAGGCTAATATGACAGGAATCGAAATGTATACCCAGGAGGACCACTGCGGTGTTATTACCGATAATCCCATCGCTAGAAGAGCGATAAACGGAATAATAGCGCTACGCATTTTCCCTATTGCTATACGTCGTGGGTCTAGGCTGCGGTCTACCAGACGATAACCTTTTGTGGCATATAGCCAGTTCAAGCTACTGAATATCCCCAATATGAACAAATTAGCGTTGAAAAACAGTTTCGCGATCGTTTCATCAGGATAATCGCCAATTAGGGACGTAGAAAATGGGATCAGAGCTACAAACATAAAACTAATAATATTTATCCAGAGATGGATACGATCGGTTCGTTTGATAAAATGGAATTGATCGTGCTGTATAATCCAGAAGATAGCAAGAAGGATAAAACTGAGTGCGTAATTAAAAAATTTGTGCGTTTGCCCAAACAGCAAATCTTGCAGCTCTACTGTCAGTGTTACATCTCTTCCAGCCTCCGGAAGCGCAAGGCTCAATACTAGCAACGTCATTGCGATGGAGAAGATGCCATCGGCTAAATTCTCGATTCGATGGGTCGTCATTCCTAGTCCCGAGGCATCTGATTCTGTCACAGTTATTTTAATACCGCCTCGTATATAAAATTGAGTATTTGTTGATTTGTAAGAAGAATCCGCATTATCTGTATTGTTTATAAAATTATTCTACATTTTTCAATTTAGCCTTTTGCCTTTTGCCGTATCAGCTCAAAAATCCGAGGATTTTTGAGCTGATATTATCCCCCCATAAATCTCAATAGCCTTCCTCAAGTCTTCCTCCTTTAAGAGCCCATGCGGCGTAGGCACCTCGAAAATCCGCTTCGGTATACGAAGTTTAGCGAGCTCGAAACCTTCTCGGAACTTGAAGTTCATTTTAGCACGATGGATGTCCCTGCCTACCACCTCTAACTTCTCCGGGCTCCAGTTTTCCAACCCAATTGCAGCCATAGCCTTTAATACTCGCTCTGATGTATAAACGCCCCGCGCAAAGAAACAGACCACGAGACTTGACAGTATCTGCCGCCACTCCTCTTCCGCAATCAGCGATTTCACTACCTCTTCTATGCTGAACTCTTTACCTATTAACTTCTGATCGAGTGTGTATCCCGCGGAATCAAGATGGCTGTGCCTTGCACCCGTAAGATTATTTATGTAGCATGCAATCCCCGTATGGTACGCCGGCATCTCATTACCACCAAATGCAAGCGCGTAATCCTGACCACCGTAAACGCTTGATGCGTGCTCAACACCCATAGCCAGATTTTGATAGAATTCCGTTGGCATCTCCACTATCTTCTCGATTGCCGCTAGATAGGTCTGGACATCGCCCCAGCGGAGGTCAAGCCCGTCAGTATGCGCCTTCGTTATTAGTCCCTTCGCATACGCTTCGGTCGCCCATGCTAATGCGACTCCGGTACTTATTATGTCCATGGCAACACTGTCAACCGCGTCAATGAGCCGTAAGCAATCCTCAGCGTGCTCCATTCCGAGCATAAATCCGACAGCGTAAATTGGCTCGTTATCGTATGGGATGGTTGTGGTCTTGAAATAATGGCCAGGCGCGTAAAGTTCTCGCAGCGATGCTAAATGCACACATCCTACCGGGCAGTGCGAACATGAAATCCGTCTCGAAAGGAATTTGTTGGCAAAGTTCTCGCCCGATAATTCACGCGCTATCGCTTCCGGTGCACTTGCAGATTCTAAATTCTTATGTGCCATACCTCCGAGTTTATTCATTTCATATAGCTTGCCTGCGGTACCGAGGTCATGATATTTCTCCATTGCGTCCGTTTTTACCACAACATCATGTATCTCATCATAGACCTTTCTATATTCCTTCATTTTGTCTTTTGGTATCTCTACGCTCTTATCTGCTGATATTACTAGCGCTTTCAGATTCTTCGAGCCCATCACTGCTCCCAGCCCGAGCCGCCCGAAATGGCGATATGTTTCAGATACTGCGCAGGCATATCGCACCAGTTTCCCGCCCGCTCGTCCGGTGCGTATAATAGTTCTCACACCAGAACCCGTCTCAGCTTCTCGTAATATCCTGCCCACTGTTTGCGCATCCATACCCCCGATAGAAGACGCATCTCGGAATTTTACTTTGTCGCCTTCTATTACCAGATATAACAGAATGTCACTTGAGCCAGTAATGACTATCGCACCATAACCCGCGAGCCGAATAGCCATCGCACTTCTACCACCGCAGTGGCTTTCGCCAAGATTACCGGTTAATGGCGATTTAAACATCGCTACGGTTTTAGAAGCCGAAGGATATAATGCCGTTAGTGGTCCGACAGCAAAGATTATTGGGTTCGCAGCACTTAACGGGTCTATGCCGGTTGGACATTCTTCATCGAGGAGTTTTATCGCAACACCCGAACCGCCCAAATACTTGTCAAATAAATCTGTTCTATCCTTTACTTTTATGTCTTTCTTCGTTAAGTCCACATACAATACCCTGTTTAGTTCTTCCGCCTTCATTAACATCTTTGTCTTATTTCCTCCTCCTATACATCAACCAAACCAATAGCATTATGCACGCAATAATCTGCACAGTCTCCACAGTACTTGCACACGATAGGCTTGTCCAGCTCGTCATCCCAGAAAATAGCACCCATAATACATGCCTGTGCACAGAAACCGCAGCCTATACACTTATCCTTGTTCAATATCACTCCGCCACCTTTCCTTAGCCTTAACGCATCCGTAGGGCAGACCTTTACACATGGCGGATACTCACATGCCCGGCACACAACGACCACAAAACCGCGTTCTATGCCGCCTGCTGACCGCACCCTTATTGCGGACTTGTCAAAGCCAGCCCTACCTTCTCTTCTTGTACATGCAAACATGCACTCCATACAGCCAATACATTTGTTCACATCCAGTACCGCTAATTTCTTGACCATTATCTATCACCCGCACTCATATTAATATGCATACACCTTATTTGTATTCTATGTAATAGATTCCTTGCTCTTGTGTAAATCTGTGTAATCTTGTGGTTATAAAATGTAACTTACCTGAATAGGTCTTCCTCCCGGGGGAACAGGACTTCTTTTATATCGCTCTCGCAGCGCTTCAACTTCAACCCTCGCACAAGAACAACCGGTATACCCTCTTTGAATTCACCCATTATAAGGTTCGCAGCCGCACATATCTCATCCGCTATCGCTTCTTTTGTTACCATTGCGATCTTTCCAAACCTGTCCTCCTCGCCTCTCCTGTCCAATATAGCGGGAATGCCGGAAACACCCATGCATGTGCCGGTTACGCCGTCTCGAAACGCTCGACCGAAAGAATCAGAGAGCAAAACTGAAATTTCCATACCACTACGCCGTTCTATACCCTCTTTGAGCCGATATGCACTCCGCTGTGGGTCTTTGGGCAGCAACACCGCCTTGCCTTGCTCTACATTTGATTCGTCTACGCCCGCATTTGCACATACAAAGCCATGTTTGGTCTCTACAATGATATGATTCCGCATCGTTTTTACTACTTCTTTTGCCTCGTTGAGTACAAGTTGCGCGATTCTTGGGTCCTTATCCGTATCTTTCGCCATCTGTTCCGCCACATCGCTCACTTCCACTTCAAGAAGGTCAACGACTCGGCCTTCGCTCTTTGATACTATTTTAGATGTGAATACAATTGCATCACCGTCTTCTAAACCCAGGTCTTTCTCCGCTAATGCATTAAGGAATAAGGCGGTCAAATCATCGCCTTCTTTTATCTCCGGTAGGTTATCTATGCCTATTAGTTCCAGATGCTTCGCGAATTCCGGCACTTTCTTCTTCATCCCCCTCTTATCTCATTACTCAAGAACTTCAAATTAAATTAAACTTATACTTTCTTTAAAAATGCGGAAAAATCGGATTTTTGAAGATGGGGCAGAAGAATATGATAAGTGGTTTGATGAAAACCCGTTTGCCTACAAGTCAGAAGTTCTAGCTTTAGGCAAGTTCATACCAAAAAACAGTAAAGGTTTGGAAGTTGGGGTAGGCACAGGGAGATTTGCGGCTCCTATGGGTATCCAAATGGGTGTGGAACCTGCAAGAGCGATGGCGGATATTGCACGAAAGCGTGGAATAGAAGTATATGAAGCAAAAGCAGAGGCACTCCCTTTTGATAATGAGTCGTTCGACTTTATTTTGATGACCACAACAATATGCTTTTTACAAAATCCTATGCTTGCACTCCAGGAATCAACAAGAGTTATTAAATCCGGCGGATATATTATAATCGGACTGATAGATAGTGATAGTTTTCTTGGCAAGGCATATGAATCAAAAAAGAAGGATAGTAAGTATTATAAATATGCCCACTTTTACTCGGTTAATCAGGTTTTGAAGTGGGTTAGAAAATTAGGCTACTGCCATATCAAAATTTGTCAAACAATCTTCAAAAACCCAAGAAAGATAACAGCTACTGAGCCTGTTAAAGACGGTTCTGGAAGAGGAGGCTTTGTTGTCATTTCTGCACAAAAGGATGTAAAAACATGAAGATAGGAATGTAGCCTATTTCAATCTGCGTTAATCTGTGTCAATAATTTATTTGATTTTTTCGGAGATCGCTTTCATGATTTGACTCGCTACAGGTGGACATCCGGAAACAAAAACACCCTGCTCTTTATGCTGCTCTGTGCAGTTACCGATGCAGAGCGTACCGCATGGGACCGACTCGTGCCCCTTCCCAATTGCAATAGTAACATTCTTTTGCTCTGGGAAGTAGTTGAACATCTTATCACCGTATCGTTTCAGGAACATAAAAAGTGTGGACTGGCAGGCACTGCATGACTGTTCATCAAGTATTGTAACACCGGGGAACCGTATCGATAAGTTCTCGGGAGGGCGTTCAAAAGGCGAGCAAAAATCATGCCATGTATCCGGATTCACCTGTATTCTGGAGATGTCTATCACACCGTATCCTCGCTCAGCGCCAATACGCAGGTGTGGCACATCTTCTGCATTCAGCCCCATGAGTGCGCATGCGACCGCATCTGCTGCGAAAGGATCAATCCCCGCCACAACAAGATCGAGTTTCTTCGCCTGGCCTGCACTTGGGCCCAGCCCTTCCATACAGGTAGTGCCATCAACAATCGCTAGATGCGGACGAATAACAGAGGACATATCTGCAATGGCAATATTAAGCGATCGGTCACCCACATCCTCAATTTGAGGCAGCATGTGGAGCTCGATCTTTGTACGGCGCCACAGGCATCCTTTCATATTCTTCACTGCGAGCGTAACGACTGTGTGCATGTGGGTTTTCATTACCGGGATTGAAACGACAACGTCGTACTCGACCACTTCCGGGCAGACCGTAAGCGACTGTATTGCAACGCCG
>JAUWVD010000004.1 GCA_030617585.1 Candidatus Methanophagales archaeon | reverse complement strand
GTATAGGCGACATCAAAAATACCAAGAATCTTATCTTGTAACTCATAATGCAGGAAAGACCCCTTTAAAAATTCCTCCTTCGTCGGACTGGGACCACCAATCAAAATGCCTTTCAGGTTCATCTGAAGCAATGCCTGTGTTGTATGTTCGCCTATTCGCTTATAAAAATCACCGATTGCTATTAGTCGCAGCCGCTGGAATCTCGGTGCAGACTGCCCACCTTTTCTCATCTTTCCTGGAACTGCGGAGGTTATGTGCTTCAGCGACTCTATCACCTTCCCATTCAATAGACCGATAGTTGCCTCTCGTTTGTCAAGCACAATCAAGCCGTATTTTTCGTGCTCGTCCACTAGATCTTCCAGCGGCTCGAGGAAGAAGCTCGAATCGCAATGGTAGATATAGGAATGTATCTCCGCTGGCGGCTCCACAATGAATGTTTCTATATCTGTCCTGTCCCCTCCCTTCGCTACGGCACCGCAGAAAATAACCAACCCGTTCTCATCCACACGCACGTACCGCAGCTTTGCTAATATGGAATCCAGAGAGCTCTGAACATTAGTACGAGTTGTTTTACTCTTTATGTTCATCGCCTGTCCGTACTCCGAACGGAGCTGAGAAGTAACATCTGAAATCTGTTTATCCTGCGGGATGTAAACAGAAACGAGCTCGGTACCTCGCCCGGTCTTTTCCCTCAGTTCTTCCAACATCTTCCTGAATTCATATTTCTTTATCTGATCCATATCATTCGTCCAACACAGTATTTAGTTTAGTTTAGTTTAGGTAGCAGTTATAAAATAAAATCCTAAAGGCTAATAAGTCTGCCAAAAACCGTCCCCAAGCGAGGAAGTTTTATTGCGGCAACCGGGGCTCGAACCCGGGTTACAGGCTTGGGAAGCCTATGTCCTACCGCTAGACTATTGCCGCCCGGTATTTCCGCCCAAACTCTTCAAAGTCGGAAGCAAGAGCAGTAGCTGCGGATTCTACGGCTTCTATAGCATCGCCCTTTTTCATCTTCACATACAATATGGAATTGCCCAGCAGCGAATGTGTCATGCTATTAGTTGCCAGGTCTACATTTTCGTTCTCCAGGAGCTTGGAAGTCAGCGGCGCTAAAAGTGTATTGCCATCCCCTTCCATTTCTAGCCGCAGTTCATTCTCGTTCCTCTCCACTACCTTTATCTTTATGTCTCCCTCTTCCATGCTCAGATCACCCTTTAGTTTAGTTTAGTATGATAGCTACACTAATCCCTTACCATAATCCTCAGATAGCTTCCTTACTTCTACCCTCTTGCACTTATCACACGCCAACGTATTCCCTTTCTTCTTCAAATCGCCTTTGCATTTCCCGCATATCGCTTTTATCACGCCCAAATCATTCCCCTCCGTGCTAAGTCTTAATGCCTTTGCGTCCAGCACTTTCGCCTTCACCAGATCCAGATAACCAAACTCACGCTGCAATTCTGACACATACCCGCTCTTTATATTCGATATATGGATAATACCCTGCGTAGATGCGGCAACTTCTCGATCTCCTTTACCCTCCACTCGCGCTATATTCACGACAGCAACGGCCTCTCTCAAATCTTCTATCCTGCCTATAACCACATCTCCCTCTTCTGGCACTGGCGGTGTCCCTACCTTTGGCAGGACATCTATAACTCTCTTATCACTTATGCTAATCTCTCCGGTCACAGAGGCATAGATATTCCCAGTTTCATCATACACGCCCATCCCGGGCGTAAATTCCTCAGAAGTACCCAGGAAATCCCCAGGAACTACAATCCCTTCTTCTTTCTCCATTACTTCCTTTCCTTCTTTTCACTCCCCTTAACAATTCATTTTATATGTAGTATAACTAATATATCTTTGGTAAAGTTTTTAATGCGTGTGATAGGAATAGACCCAGGAACTGCTCGCACTGGATGGGGTGTTGTCGAGTTAAACAACGGGCGATTGAAACCAATTGATTTTGGATATGTGAAGACAACCACCGCGCAATCGGATGCAGAGCGATTAAAAAAGATCTATTATGATCTGCTCGCCGTGATAAAGGACGTGACGCCTGATGTTATGGCGATAGAGATGATTTTCTTCAATACCAACGTGAAGACGGCGTTAAGTGTTGGTCAGGCACGAGGAGTTTGTCTCTTAGCTGCTGCGATCTCCGACATACCGGCATATGAATATAACACCTCCGAAGTAAAGAGCATTATAACCGGATATGGCAGGGCAACAAAGAGCGAAGTCGCCACCAGTGTAATGGAGAAGCTCAAATTAGTGGAAATGCCAAAGCCCGATGATGTTACGGATGCCCTCGCTATCGCAGCCACCCACATTATTCTAAATTCCGATCTACAGATTCAAGATTAACGTATAAGCGACGAACCAGCTGAAAAGAGTCATAAAAGCGAGGTAAATCCAGTCTTTTACACCTTCCATGGGTATATGCAAGGACCGATAGACAAACTTCTGCACAAATATCATGATGATTGCAATAATCAAACCATCCGTAGATACTGGATCTTTTATCAAAATAAAGGATAAGATGCCAGCAAGAATACCGAATGCGACTGGTATCAACGTCTTTTTTAAGCCTTCCTCATATTCTGCCCTTTTTTTATCCCGCTCTTTATCCTTGTTCTCCATCTGCTACTAGTCTCATTTATTATATCTGCTATTTAAGTATTCGGTATTTGTTTGGCAATCAATTAAGATTTCTTTAATTGCTTTTATATGCTCAACTGCATCCCCACCTACATCTAAAGGTGCTTTATTCTCTATATCAGCCGTTATCAACGCCTGATCGTGAGGAATGATCGCCAACAATGGTATGTCCATCTCATTTAATTTGGTTTCTATCTTTTTTACCATCTCTGAATCTGTAACCTTGTTCATCACCGCCGCCACATTTTTTATCCCTATATCCATTCCGAGCGTCTTTATTCTACCGACTGTCTCTACCGACCTCATCCCAGGCTCGACCACGGCAAGCAGTAAGTCAACCCCTTTTGCCGTTCCCCTGCCCAAATGCTCTATCCCTGCTTCCATATCCATTATAACCGTGTTCCCCTTGAACAGGATATGACGCAGTAAAGAGCGAAGGAACGCATTTTCCGGGCATGTGCAGCCCGACCCGCCTTTTTCTATCGTCCCCATTACCAGCAATGTCACACCATCGGGTCCTTCTGCCCCGTATCTTCTGATTACATCATCCACTTTGGGATTTAATTTGTAGATGCCCGTCCCGGAATAAGCGTTAGTCCGCTCGAAAATCAAGTCCTTTAGTTCGGACACGGGCTTAGGGTTATCCTTTATACCCAATACAAATTTTAAGTTCATTGATGGATCCGCATCCACTGCTATTACACTGTGCCCATCCCTCGCAAGGAGTCGAGCGAGCGTGCCTGCAATAGTTGTTTTCCCCACACCGCCCTTTCCCGCAACTGCTATTTTCAGCTTCTCTTTATCGCCCGTCAATTCTAAACGCTTAAAACAGGTTTAAACTCCTTAATTTGGTCAGCAATAACTCTACGGACTTTTTACAATCGTCTAACGTCTTCCCACCTGTTATAACCAGCTTGCCCGAGCTGAAAATCAATATGGCACTTTTGGGATCGGTTATACGATAAACTAATCCGGGAAAAACTTCGGGCTCATATTCCATGCCTTCAAGCTCTAACCCCATCACAATAGCTCCGAGATTAAGTTCTTTTCCAAGATCGGCAGAAGCCACGATATTTTGTACTTTGAATTCGGGATGCTCTTCCACCTCTATGCCTATGCCTCTGAGGTCAGTAGAAAGCTTATCCATCACCACACGCACACCTTCTTTGGTCTTTGCTCCCGTGCATACTACTTTCCCAGAACGAAAGATAAGAAAAGCGGATTTGGGCTCTTTTGTCCTATACACAAGACCAGGGAACTTTTTTTTCGTGAACATCGCCTGCTCTAACTGAGATTCAACATATTCCAGGTCCAGGCTCTCAGTAATCCGTGCATTCGCCACTACATTCTCTATTTTTATATCTACTTCTGACATTTTCCTTAATCTCCCAATATTATAATATATAAAACTATACTATTGCTGTGCTATAAAAAGAAATGTATATTAGGTATATTTTTAAACCTGAGATAGACTATAAGATTAAGAGGGCTTGCATAGATCATGAAGAAGAGAGTAAAAAGGATACGCGGAACAAGAACCTGCGGCGGTGGCTCACATAAGAAACGGAGAGGGAGCGGGAGTAGGGGTGGTGTCGGTAACGCTGGAGCGCACTCACATCATGTCGTACGATCGTTGAAGATGGGGATAATAAAAGGGATGCATATCTCGCATCAGCATAACCGCCATGACGAAAAGGCACTTAATGTCGGTAATTTAGAAGAGATGCTAGAAGAACTGATAAGAGAAGGGAAAGCGGAAGAGAAAGCAGATGGTATTTATCTCGATGTCACTGAGCTAGGCATAGAAAAGATTCTGGGCAAAGGAAAAGTAACGAAGAAGCTGATGCTCACAGCGAACGCAGTTACCGAAACAGCGAAGGGGAAGATAGAAAGTGCTGGTGGCACGGTGAGTATTATTTAGATGAGTGCAATAAACTTCAGAGATGTCACATCGTCTATTTTAGGTAAATTCCCCATGGTTGAACGTCCCGAGTGGCACGTTCATTTTAAAACTAAGTTAGCCTGGACAGTGGGCATACTCGTTCTCTTTTTTGCCCTTGGTAATATCCCTCTATTTGGTCTCTCGCCGGAGTCAATGGATCTTTTCGGGCAATGGCGTGCGATATTCGCAGGAGAGCGATTCTCGCTAACTGCTCTTGGTATTATGCCGATTGTTGATGCTTCTATTGTCTTACAACTCTTAGTCGGCGCGGGGATAGTAAAGTTGAACTTGAGCGACCCAAAAGATCAGGCGTTTTATCAGAACATACAGAAACTGCTCGTTTTGGTCTTTGCTGCTTTTATTAGTCTGACGTACGTTGTAGGCTTTTATATGCCGGACCCGACAGTAGCAGCGCAGCTTGGCGTATCTCTACGTTTCATTTCTTTCTTACTTTTTATTCAGGTCTTCGTTGGTGGGATGCTGATATACTTCATGGATGAGGTGGTCTCAAAATGGGGTATAGGCTCTGGTGTTTCGCTGTTCATCCTAGCAGGTGTCTCGCAGCAGGTAATTACCGGCCTCATAAGCTGGATTCCTGATCAAAGCGGATTGGCAGTGGGAGTAATACCACGATGGATAGAAATAGTGCAGCAAATACCGGGGTACGAGATACTGGAAGGCGGAATAACTTTCCTCTTCCAAAATCACATGATAGCGCTTATATCCACTATTGCGGTATTTTTCACCGTTGTTTATCTCGAGAGCACTCGATTAGAGATACCGTTAGCACATGCTGTAGCAAGAGGTGCACGGGGCAAATTCCCTATCAAGCTGTTGTATGCGAGTGTGCTGCCGATGATTCTTGTAAGAGCGTTACAGGCGACCATACAGGGTTTTGGAAGAATGCTTTATTCTCAGGGAATTACTATTTTTGGGACGTTTGAAGGGAACAATGCGGTTTCAGGCTTGATGTATTATCTCAGCCCAATATATAGCCCCTGGGATTGGTACCCTGCACTTGTGCTTCCGGGCATTGAAGGCTGGCAAATTGCCATAAGATTGGCTCTTGACTTCTCTTTTATGATCATAGGTGGCGCGATATTTGCCCTGTTCTGGATAAATACAACAGGAATGGGTGCTAAGGATGTGGCCGCGCAGATACATAACTCAGGGCTACAAATACCCGGGCATCGCAGGACCGTGGCAACGATAGAACGACTGATGGAAGGCTATGTCCCGAAAATAGCGCTAATGGGTGGTGCTATTCTGGGCGTGTTGTGCGTGGTTTCAAGTATGTTCGGCACACTTGGGCAGGCGTCAGGGACTGGTTTACTTCTGGCGGTGAGCATTGCCTACCGGCTTTATGAAGACGTGGCATCTGAGCAGATGATGGAGATGTATCCGACGATGAGGCGATTCTTCGGCGGCTAATGACGAAAAAGAAACCACAAGATTTTACAAGATTAACACAGAAGAAATAGAAAGACGAAAAAAATCTCGTGGATTTTTTTTTTACCTCGTTAACGCTTCTGCAACTATCTTGGCTATGCTTATCGAGCTAAAAGCGGATTCTATTGTATCTGTTGTGATTATCTCTTTGACTCCCGCTTTAAACATTCGCAGAGTTGCATTTTGCACAAAAAGGCCATGTATGCACGTAACATGAATGTCCGCTGCGCCCTGCGCTTTTAGCATAGATGCCGCTTCTGCTATTGTGCCGCCGGTGGATATAATATCATCTACGATAATAACGTTTTTCCCTTCCACGCTCAACGCTCTCGGCGTTATTTCCACTTCCTCGCCGCTTATCCGCCGCTTATCCAGCACATCGTAATCGAAGCCATGAGGTGCGGCAACTGCTTTCGCTAACTCATTCGCTCCTGCGTCTGGTCCTATTATCACTGGACGAGTTATTTCCTTACTCGCTATGTAATCGCCAAGTGTGTGAGAAGCATCCAGATCCTTTGTATCTTTATCGAAATACTGCAATATGGCGTTATTATGCACATTAACTACATAAATCCTCTTTATAGTATCCGGACACAAGCACCTTGCAACAGCCCTTGCGCTTATCGCCTCGCCGGGTTTAAACTTCTTATCCTGTCTCGCATACCCCAGATAAGGTATAACTACGGTTATTTCATGCGCTTCTTCTACCGCGTCTATCAATTGCAGCAGGCATATCAGGTCAGAATCTGTTATGATACTCTGAACGATGGTTACTTCTTTGTCTTTTACGTCGTCTAATACTCGCGTGTATGACTCGCCATCGGGGAATTTCTTGAACTCACATAACGAGACGTTACAGTCCAGTTCCGATGCTATTCTCGCAGCCAGGAGCTGTGACGACATTCCGGGTATTATCTTCATCTTCTCTCTCACCCACATTGGCCAGTGTTTAATATTTATAAATTAACTTGTATTTGTTTAGCTCCTTTTTATAACCACAAGATTGCACAGATTCCCACGAGAAGAAGAGTAATATTAACATAGCTTCAGTACACAATTAACTACTTTACACCATAAAAATTAATCCCAAGTTCTTGTATTAATCATGTAAAATCTCGTGGTTTTTTTATTGTATATCCAGTATAACTTCCACCTGCCTATTTAGGACGCTGATTTACGTAGATTATAAACTCGATAGAAGATTCTAATAGTCTCTTCCGTCTATTAAACCGTATATTTAAAATCCTGATTATCTGCGTTCATCTGCGTCCAATTATCAAATACAAAAAATCAAATATATGCAATCAAAGAGAAATAGAAGAAAAGGAAATGAGATACATCACCTTCTCCAAGAACATTTTCATACCGGTGACGAACGTATGCAGGAATGCATGTGATTATTGCGGGTTTAAAGCACGCAGCCTCGAAGAGGCTTACGTAATAGACAAGAGAGAATTTTTAGAAGGCATAACTAATTGCGGTGCGGCGACAGAAGCACTATTTACAGCAGGCGAAAAGCCGGAACTCGCGAATTTTTCGCACTTCTTCATAGATCGCCTTAGCAGCTCGGGGTGTTCTTCTCTTGTTGAATACACGAAAGAGCTGTGCAAACTCACGATTAAGCATGGATTACTGCCACATTGTAATTTGGGTGTGCTGAGTAGAGCGGAATTAAAGGAACTACGAGCTGTGAATGCGTCTATGGGCTTGATGCTTGAAACCACTTCCGAACTCGAAGCGCATAAGAACTCGCCGGGTAAAGACCCAAAGCGGAGATTGGCGATGCTAGAAGAGGCGGGTAGGCTCAAGATACCTTTCACTACGGGCATATTAGTGGGCATAGGTGAAGAAAAGGGCGACCATATTCGCGCTTTAGAAGCTATAAAATCAGTACATGAGAAGTATGGGCACATACAAGAGGTTATTATCCAGCCCTTCTTCCCTAAGTCGTTCACGCCAATGAAAAACAAAAAGCCACCGAGTTTCGAGGAGATGAAGGAAGTTGTCCGTGCAGCGAAAGAGATACTGCCGAATGAGATAGCGATACAGGTTCCGCCGAATTTGACTTCGCCTACGGAATTGATAGAATTGGGTGCATCGGACCTCGGTGGGATAGCGGAGAAGACCATAGACTATATAAATCCCGAATCGCCATGGCCACGAGAGGGCGAACTCAGGAGAAGAGTTGCACCTTTCGAATTACGGGAACGGCTACCTATCTATCCTAGGTATATCAAAAAGGGCTGGTATAGTGAGGCGATAAGGCCTTTGATAGAGCGATACGCAGATGAAGAGGGGTTGAGGAAGCGAGATGGATTTTGACGCTTGATCTTCATGGAAAACATCAACAAAAATTTTATTCTATGCCTATTCCAACCGTGCAGGATATGAGAAACGAGATTCAAATCAATGGCACTATCGCGGCAACAGTATCATTATCGGACCTCACGGTGACATCATTGTTCAGGCCAATCATCAGCAGGACACATTGCTTATTGCTGACTGCATCCCTAGGTACTATGGGATGACCCATCCAGCGGTTAGCCATAGCTACCTCAAGGACAGGCGGCCGAGTATGTATAAGCAGATCACAGTGCCAGAGGCCGATTTCATCAAAGGAGGATGGAAGTACCCCACATACAACTCACCTAAAATCCAGTTTCTATCGTGTCCCGCAGCAATCTACTAACTTCTTTTGGGTCCGCTCTACCCCTTGTATGCTTCATTACCTGCCCAACTAAGAAATTCAAAGCTTCCTTTTTTCCCGCTTTATAATCCTCTATTACTCCTTTGTTATCCTTTAATACGCTATATATTATCTTTTCCGTCTCTTCCGAACCCATACTTGCCAGACCTTTTATCTTGATTATCTCTTCTGGCTTACCGCCCTTATCAAGCATCGCCCTTATTATCGCAGTCACCCCTCGCTCGGTAATCACACCCTGCACCAAATATCGCAAGATGGTGACGAAATCATCGTGAGAAATCCTTTTTGACGCTTCGCGCATTGAACTAGAGCGATAATTCAGTTCGCCCTTCAAAACATCCGCAATCCACGTAGCACTTAACCGTGGATCTATTTTAGACGCTACATCTTCATAGTAATCCGCTATATGTGGATCGTAAATGAGCGAACTTGCATGTTCCGGGCTGATAGAATATTGAGCGAGGAATCGCTTCCTCTTTTCGTCCGGAAGTTCAGGTATCTCCTGCTTCACCGCTTCTACACTATCCGAAATGCAAATAGGTACGAGATCGGGCTCTGGGAAATAGCGATAGTCATGCTCAAACTCTTTCGTACGCATGGAAAGTGTTACGCCACGCACTTCATCGTAATGTCGCGTCTCCAACTGGACATTAAGTCCTCGGCGCAACAAATTCTTCTGCCGCGTTATCTCGAACAATAACGCACGCTCCACACCCTTATATGACGATATGTTCTTTACTTCTGCCCTATTGCCCCCTTCAATGGATATATTCGCATCAACTCGCATTGCACCTTCCAAATCGCCATCAAACACGTCTAAATACTCCAGTATGCTCCTCAACTTACCTAAAAATATCCGCGCCTCTTTCGGCGACTTGAGGTCGGGCTCGGTTACTATCTCAACTAACGGCATTCCCGACCGGTTATAATCAACAAGCGAATATTTCGAGGTATCTATCGTACCTTTATAAGCCAGCCTACCGGGGTCTTCCTCCATGTGCACGCGCGTTATCCGTATCTCGCGCTCTTTACCTCCATTACTTTCTATTCGCACCAAGCCCTTAAAAGCGATGGGGAAATCATACTGCGTGATTTGGAATCCTCTGGGGAGGTCGGGATAATAATAATTCTTTCGGTAGAATATAGTTTCCTCTTGCACTTCACAGCCCAAAGCAAGCGCTATTTTTATCGCATATCGTATTGCACGTTTGTTCACGACCGGCAAAGCGCCTGGTAAGCCTAAACAGGTTGCACAGACATACGTATTTGGCTCAGCGTTATGATAGTCTGTAGAGCAAGAGCAAAACAATTTAGATCTTGTAAGAAGTTGTGCATGGCATTCCAAACCAATTTTCACATCCATTTGTTTCTCCCCGGTTCCATTTTTTGTACAAAAAACCCCTTTCTTTGGTAAAGTGTTCAAATTAAAACTTTTTGAAAGAAAGGTTTTTTATCAAATAAGTTTTTATGTCTGGAATAAAAAGGTAAAGTAAAATGACGACGGTATACGATGTGCCACCGGATAAACTGGCGAAGTCCGTAGGGGAGAAATTAAAAAAGAACAAAGCTATCACTATGCCTAAGTGGAGCATGGATGTAAAGAAGGGTGTGAGCAAAGAATTACCGCCGGAGGATAAGGACTGGTGGTGGGTGCGATGTGCATCGGTGCTGCGGCAGATATATATCAATGGACCCGTAGGGGTGTCAAGGCTTTGTACGTATTACGGTAGTAGAGCTAGAAGGGGCGCAAAGAAAGGGCGGTTTAGAGCTGCTTCTGGGAAGATAATACGAGAGGTACTTTCACAGTTAGAACAGGCAGAGTATGTAACCAAGACGAAAAAAGGGCGGAAAATATCGCCAAAAGGGCAGTCTTTTCTCAATGACGCCGCAGACGAGCTAAAAGTCGCTCAAGAGCAGATCAAGGACGTAGTAGAAGAAACAGCAGGTGTTACAAATGGCGAGTGAAGCGGAACTAGAAGCGATAAGAAGGCGAAAGTATGAAGAGATGGCACAGGTTCAGGCAGGATCGGGCGCGGAAGAGGAAAAGCGGCAAGAGGTAGAAGAGGCAAAGCGAAGTATTATCAAGCAGATCCTCACACCGGAAGCGCGAGAGCGGCTAACGAACATAAGAATGGCAAAGCCTGAATATGCGGAACTGCTAGAGAACCAGCTAATTGGATTAGCGCAGAGTGGAAAGCTAAAAAGCATGCTAAACGATGCCCAGTTTAAGGAAATCCTGCGGCAGTTGATGCCAAAGAATCGCGATATTAAAATAACAAGGGTATAACAAAATAAAATAAAGTGCGTTATTATTATAGATGATTACAGAACAAGAGATTTCCATTGATGGCGCTGTAAGGGCGATGAAGAAGTCGGATATAGGTGCCATTGTGACTTTTATCGGTGCGGTGCGGGCTGATGAAGGTTTAACAGGCATGGCAGTAGAAATTAAAGATAATGCGCAGGCAGAGCTTGAGCAGTTAAGACGCGATGCAGTTGATACATTTGACATCGAAGCTGTGGAGATCATACATCGGCATGGATTACTGGAACTGGGCGATGATATCGTTGCTATTTTGGTAGGTGCGAAGCATAGGACGGAGGCTTTTAGGGCTTGTGAGTATTTAATAGATTTGTTGCGTATAAATGAAACTATAAGACTGAAGGAATTGAGATGAACTAAGATGAAATCCGAGAAGCTTTTTGAACTCGCAAAGGGATATATGCCCGGTGGTGTTAGCAGCCCTGTGCGTGCATATGAGCCGTATCCGTTTTATACTGCGCGTGCGAAAGGGTCGAAGATATACGATGTTGATGGTAAAGAATACATTGACTACTGTTTGGCGTATGGCCCACTTGTTTTAGGGCATGGAAACGAAGAGGTGAAGCGTGCAGTCGTAGATCAGCTTGGAAAAGGGTGGCTTTATGGCACGCCGCATGAGAAGGAGATAACGCTTGCGGAGAAGATAATAAGCCATTACCCGTCTGTTGAGATGGTTCGGTTTGTTAATACTGGAAGCGAAGCAACGATGGCTGCTATAAGGCTTGCAAGGGGGTTTACGGGACGCGATAAAATAGTGAAGATAGAGGGCGGGTTTCACGGTGCGCATGATGGCGTGCTGGTAAAAGCAGGTTCCGGCGCTACAACATTTGGTATTCCTGACTCAAAGGGTATACCAAAGGATTCCGTGAAGAACACGCTTCAAATTCCATTTAATGATGCGGAGGCGCTTACCACTGTGCTACAGAATAATTCAGTTGCTGCTATTATATTGGAGCCGGTGATGGGAAATGTGGGTCCGATAGCGCCTGCGGCTAACTATTTGAGTGAAGTGCGAAGAATAACGAAGGAGAACGACGTGCTGCTCATTCTTGATGAGGTAATTACCGGCTTTAGGTTGGCGTTGGGCGGTGCACAGGAATATTATGGTGTGGATGCGGACTTAACGGTTTTGGGTAAGATCGTAGGTGGCGGTTTCCCTATCGGCATGTTCGGCGGCAAGCGCGAGATTATGGCGTTGGTAGCACCTTCCGGTGCGGTATATCAGGCAGGGACATTTAGTGGTAATCCTGTTTCGGTTACTGCGGGCTTGAAAACGATAGAGATACTGGAACGAGATAGTGTGCCGGAAAGGATAAACGAGCTTGGTGCAAGTATGCGGACAGTTTTAAGCGAGCTAGTGCGCGATTCCAACGTTGAAGGATGTGTTTCAGGTGTCGGTTCGATGTTCAAGGTCTTCTTCAGTCCTGGCGGTGTGGCAGTAAAGAACTATGCCGATGCTTTGGGTTGCGATAAAGCCAAATATATGCGCCTTTTCCATAAAATGTTGTCTTCCGGTGTGTTTTTACCGCCTTCACAGTTTGAGACGAATTTCGTCAGTTTTGCACATACGGATGAGGATATAGAGAAGACGATAGAGGTGTATAAGGCGAATATTAACGATTCACACGATTAGTCGAAGTATTCAGGCGACAATTGCCCTTCTCGTATATCTCGCTACCCTATTATCTGAAGGATTATTCTTCTTGACCGCCTCTTATTGTCCAACTCGATAAATATCACCTGCTGCCACGTTCCCAGCATGAGCTTTTTCGCTCTGAAGGGCACGGTCAAAGACGGGCCTAAGAAAGAGGCTCTTACATGTGAATGCCCGTTACCGTCATGCCATCTATATTCATGCTCGTATCCCATACCCTTAGGAAATAACCGTTCCAAGGCATTGGGTAAATCATGCAGCAGACCGGGCTCGTATTCTATGGTTGTGATCGCTCCCGTCGCGCCAGGTACGAAGACAGTTACAATACCGTCATCAATCTCAGATTCTCTTAGTTTACCGTTCACCTTCTCCGTTATGTCTATTATTTCCACCTCACCTTGTGTATCAAAATGCAGTTCCTTCGTTTCGACACTCATTTTTGCACTTTCTCCTTCTTCTGTTTTATTCTTAATAAATTTTTATGGGTTATAACTTCCTGTATACTATTTATGTAGTTATATGGTGAACCGATATAAGACAGTCATCTTCGATATGGACGAAACGCTTCTGAATTCGAGGGGTGTAAGGGCGATAGCACATGAGTGGGCCTATGAAGCATTCAGAAAAACTTTGAGGCATTATGGGCTATCACTCTCCATGACGGAGATAGATAGTTTATTTCTCGCGCCTCTGCATTCAGATGGCGAAGCAGGAGTGAGACGATTTTGTAATAAATTCGGATTAGATACAGAAGAGTTCTGGGCACGGCGGGAGGCGGATGTCATAGAAGCGAAGATAGATGCGATGCGAACGGGCGAGATAAAGCTATGCGACGGATCTGAGGCGATAATAAACTATCTCAGCGGACAATTTTATCTTGCCGTGGTGAGCGATTCACAACAGGCGTGTGTGGACTATGCACTTGCACATTTCCATTTGAAACATCACTTCAAGATATGGTATGGGCGGAGTAGCGATTTGGTAAGTCTGGCAAATAGGAAGCCCAACCCTTATTACATCAATAAGGTCCTGAGCGAATTGAATATGGACCGGGAGGATGTGATGTTGGTAGATGACAGCATGGTGGGGATATTAGCGGCAAATAGGGCTGGTATTGATTCCGTGCTTATCGGTAACGCAGATAAGGGGATAAAGTATGAATCGGAACCCACGTTTTTTGTGCATAATATCGGAGAACTGAAACAAGTTATATGAAATCAAAAAACGTACTTCTAGTTAGTGTATATCTAAGGAGATAAGTGAAAGAATAAATATGGGAAGAAAAATAGATCTGCCTGTAATCGTGTTAAATGAAAAGACGTACCTGGAATCCGCGGGTGATCGGGGTTTTGAACTAGCCAAAATATGCGAGGCGGTTTCAGCAGAGCAGGGTATGAGTATTGTCATCTGCCCACAGCAGGTGGAACTTGCGAAGATAGCATCTTCAGTGAAGATACCGTGTTTCGCACAGCACGTTGAGGCCGTGGAACCGGGCAGTCATACGGGCTTTGTAACGCTAGACTCTATAAAGGCGGCGGGTGCTACGGGCACACTCGTGAATCATTCAGAGCACCGGCTGAAAATCGCGGATGTCGAGTTCATTATAGGTAAAGCAGCAAGCTTAGACCTTCTAACGATAGTCTGCACGAATAATATCGCGGTGAGTAAAGCGGTTGCGGAACTGAAACCGTACGCAGTCGCAGTGGAACCGCCGGAGTTAATCGGTAGCGGCAGATCGGTATCGAAGGAGGACCCAGGGATAGTGGAAGAGACGGTGAAAGAAGTGAAACGAGTATATGCGGACTGTGTTGTGCTTTGCGGCGCAGGAGTGACAAATGGAGAGGATGTAAAGGCTGCGATAGAGTTGGGCGCAGACGGTGTGCTGCTGGCTTCTGGCGTAGTGAAGGCAAAGGACCCAAGGGCGGCATTGCTGGACCTGGTGTCGGGGGTGTAGAAGATGAAAATCTGTCCAAAATGCGGCTCCGAAGAGTTGAACTATGAGCCCTGGCTTGGCGAGATATACGAATGTCGGGATTGTGGTTATCGGGGCGTCTTCATAATAGAAGAAGACGATCCGGAAATCGCAGCGGCGATAAAAAAGGAGATTGAAACGGGGAAAAATAAGGAAGAGTGAATTCCTATTATATGTAAATAACGTATAACTTCTACATATTTAATTTAGGACGCAGATTTACACAAACCTTTCTTTAAAAAAGAAAGCTTTACCAAAGAAATTGGCTTTTGATAAAACTTTTTTTTCTAAAAAGTTTTAGTGTTAATCTGTGTCAACAATTAATTTTATCACCATTGCATTCTCATAAACCTTTTCCAGAAAACCATAACATAATAAACCCAGTTTATTATAAACGCGATAGAAGATCCTAATAATCTCCTCCGTCATTAAACATTAAATTTAAAATCCTAATTATCTGCGTCCGATTATTTAAATTTATTCTTTCTTCTATACAAATTTTAAGTAGGTTGGTTTCATATACTTATACTATGCTATGGGATAGGATGGAACGTTAACCTTAAAGCACCACGCTAAAATAAAGGGGGGATAAAAAAATGGCAGAAGCAAAGATAATGATTGTTGAGGATGAGGTCCTTTTTGCCAAGAATCTACAAGAGCTGTTGGAACGTTTGGGATACACGGTTCCCGCTCTAGTAGCTACAGGAGAAGAAGCTATTGAAAAGGCAGGTGAGATGAAGCCTGATTTAGTATTGATGGATATTGTGTTGAAAGGGGGTATGGACGGTATAGAGGCGGCAGATCTGATTCGCACCCGCTTCAAAATCCCTGTCGTATATCTCACTGCTTATGCCGATGACAAGACAGTGCAACGAGCAAAGATAACAGAGCCTTATGGCTATGTAGTCAAACCGCTCGAAGAGAGGGATTTACATGTTACCCTTGAGATAGCTCTTTACATGTATGCTAAATATGGCGTGAGAACCAAAGAGAACTAAGAAAAAAAATAAAAAGAACTCGTAAGTGCCTAACGCTATTTTCCTGATATGAACGGTGCGTTTACATTCGGTCATGTGGTCTCCTGCGCCTGTAGTCGCCCATGCTATCTTCATATACTTAGTAAATACGGGTTATCAAAAAAACTCTGCGCTCTCTGCGATCTCCGCGGTGATAAATCATGGAGTTTTTAGAGAGTGCCCACGAGGTGGCTAGTTCCAATCCAAAGAAACGCACCTACCACCACGGTAAGAAATTCCAAAACTAAATCTACTGTTACATACCCGGAAATCGAAAACGAAGCCAAAGTAATAATATCAATCACAATTAAATAAGTAATCAAGCACCTTCTTATGAATGTGGCATCATACTGCTGATTCACCAATCCAAAAACGATAGGTGGCCCATTTATTCCCGTCAAGACACCCATGGAACCACTTATTAACCCAAGAACGGTAAAAAGCAGCCCCTCCCTTTTCGTTCGGAAGTTTATATCCAGAACCAAAACCGGTAATAACCCTCACGGTAAAAGCAAAAAAGACGAGTAAACCGATTATAATGTAAAAGTACCACAGATTTTTATTCTGACTCTTATCCACGCAACTCCCGCATCTTCTTTATGTTCCGCTCTATGTAATGTGCAGCTCCCACATCCCACCTGTTCCACAACGCACCATCTATATTCCTAATCCCTTCCAGAGATAGTTCCCTCGCTTCTTCCATAGTCTCACCAACGCCCACTGTGCAAACAGCTCGTGATCCAAGCGCATATGTATTTCCATCTTCTCGTAACTCCATAGACCCGGGGTAGACCCGCAAATGATCGCCATAAGTATCCTGCAACGCATAGGCAGCACTCAAATCAACCCTTCTATCGCCGCTATCTCTTTTGCGGTAACCACCATAATCCATTGGCACGGCATACGTCACCACTGTCGCTTTCTTCGCACATTCGAGCCGCGAAAGAGTTCCTTCTATCATACGAAAGCAGAGATCCACAAAATCGTTCTCCAAAACAGGCAATATATTCATTATTTCGGGATCGCCCGGTCGACTGTTTATCTCCAGTATCTTCGCACCTTCTCGGGTATGCATAAAAGCGACATAAAGCGGTATACCTCTAAGCTCGTCATTGCTTCCGTTCCCCCTCAATTTGTTGAATATCTTCTGAACCAAAAGCACCTCCTCTTCACGATCGTGTTCATCAATAAACGGCAGCCAATCGGCAGTATCCTTATAAGAGCCCATACCGCCAGTATTTGGGCCCAAATCGGAATCAAAAGCGCGCTTATAATCCCTCGTGTCCGGTAGAGCGAGGAGCCTTTTACCATCACAGAACGCCTGAAAGCTAGATTCTTCGCCCTCTACTCGCTCCTCTAATATCACGTCACTACCACTCTCAAAGATGGAGCGGAAATGCGTAAAAAGGTGCTCTCGGGAGGTAAAGTGGTCGCCCCAGACACCCACGCCCTTACCGGCAGCGGGCTTATCTGGCTTCACTGCTACTTCATCGCCAAAATTATCCAAAAATGCCCATAACGCTTCTTTCACTTCACTTACACTCTTATAATCCGCATGATGAAACACTTTGAATTTAGGATTCGCCTCCGCACAACAATCCTCAATCAGATACCGTTGCGATGCTTTGCTCCCCTCTATTGCATATCTCTTCGTCGGGCATATCATTGGCACACCTGTCTTACGCTCTACCACATCCCGAACACCAGCAATTATGGGCTTCTCAGGGCCGCAAATCCCAAAATCTATGCTGCTTTTATTCGCTTCCACGAAGTCGCATATCTTCTCCACATCCAAATCCGGAATGACCACGTGCTTCTCTGCATGTGTCACGTTAAAGGGGTTCCTTTGCTTGTCCGCAACAAATAAACGTGCCTCATAACTCGCACTTCTGCTCAGTGCATCTATTAGCGCAGCCGCCCGTGAGCCATAAGAAATAAGTAATACCCCTACCTTCTCTCTTTCTTCGGTCATGATGCATGTACCTTTATATTTATAAGACACAAAAGAATAGTTTAACTAAAATCGTAAATAAATTTATTTAGACACACAATAAAAGGATAATAAAATGAGTGGAAGTGGAGAGATGCCCCCGCAGTTGCAGAACCAGCTTGCTCAGCTTCAGCAGCTTAAGGTTCAAATAGAAGCCGCGGGGAGGCAGAAGATGCAGGTAGAGGCTATGTTGCAAGACTCAGAAAACGCGTTAGAGGAATTGGAAAAGCACGATGAAAATTCAGCGATATACAAAAATGTTGGCATGTTGATGATAAAAGCCAGTAGCGATGAAGTAAAGGAGGAACTGTCAGAGAAGAAAGAGACTTACGCCTTGCGGTTGAAAACGCTGGAGCGGCAGAATGAGCGAGTACAGAAGAGGTATCAGCAGTTGCAACAGCAGTTGCGAGAGGCTTTAGGCGCAGCTACACAGCCGCCAGGCGCATAGTTTAGTATAGTTTAGTCCGCATGGCGCCCAATTTTTTTATTGGGACTCTTATTTTGTTCCTAAAAGTTTTAAAAAATGCGCAGTAATTACAAATATGTGGGATGTTTCAAATGGTAATTCCGCTTAACAAAATAAGGGACGATGTATGGGAAGTACCCCAGTCGTATAAGGAGTACATGAGGGTGCCGGCAAGGGTATATGCAGCAGAAGCGCTATTGGAAAAGATGAAAAGCGACCTGACGCTGCAACAAACAATTAATATCGCGTCGCTTCCAGGCATAGAAAAATACTCTATGGTTATGCCAGATGGGCATCAGGGTTATGGCTTCCCGATAGGCGGCGTAGCGGCTACGGACTTCGAGGAAGGTGTCATTTCTCCCGGTGGCGTTGGCTATGACATAAACTGTGGGGTGAGGCTTATCCGCACCAATCTGAAGGAGGGCGATGTAAGGCCTCATTTGTCCGAGATATTGGACAGCTTATTTGACTATATCCCCGCGGGGCTTGGACTATCCGGGAAAGTGAAGCTGTCGTATAGTCAGTTAGATGAGGTGCTATTGGGCGGTTCCAACTGGTGCATTGAGAATGGTTATGGCTGGGAGGAGGACATAGAGCGTACAGAAGAGGGCGGTAGATTAAAAGCTGCAAGTATAGATAAGATAGACGAGAAATCAAAGAAGCGCGGGTCTCCACAGTTAGGCACGCTCGGTTCCGGGAATCACTTTTTAGAGGTGCAGGTAGTGGATGAGATTTTTGATGAGCAACTTGCGAATGCGTATGGAATAGACGAGGTGGGACAGGTAACTGTTTTGATTCATACCGGAGGTAGGGGCTTCTCGCACGGCGTTTGCTCCTACTATCTGCGGAATTTCGAACGCGAGATGAACAAAGATGCAACGTTATCAAAGATACTCGGCTTAGAGCGTGAACTGGCTTGCGCTTATTTGAACAGTGACACAGGCATGGATTATTTTGTATCGATGTGCGCATGTGCGAATTACGCTTTTGCGAACAGGCAACTCGCAACCCACTGGACAAGGAAAGTATTTGAAGACGTACTACGAAGAAAAGCGGAAGATATGGGAATTAGGCTGGTGTACGACATTGCACATAACATAGCGAAAGAGGAAGAGCATGTGGTGGACGGGAAGCGGAAGAAGTTGTGTGTGCACCGGAAAGGTGCGACACGGGCGTTTCCTGCTGGTGACGAACGATTACCACCGATCTATAGAAACGTTGGCCAGCCGGTGTTGATTCCCGGTTCGATGGGCACACGCAGTTTCTTAGCGGTGGGCACAGACGTAGCAAGAGATGAGACTTTTGGAAGTTGTGCTCATGGCTCGGGTAGAGAAATGAGCAGGACGGCGGCAATGAGGCAATACCGTGGCAGTGAAGTGAAAGCGGAACTAGCGAAGCGGAATATAACGGTGAAGACGCGAGAACGAACTAAGCGAGATGTAAGGAAGAAGAGAGGTATTCAATTTGACAAATATGGCGAGCTGGCGGAAGAAGTTTCCGCAGCCTACAAAGACCCGGAAGTGGTGGTTCGGAGTTGTGAAGTATCAGGTATAGCGAAGAAAGTAGCGGCTTTCAGAGCTATTGGCGTTATAAAAGGCTGAAAAGGTTTGTGTTTTTGTTTGGCTACTTTTTATAACCACAAGATTACACAGATTTCCACGAGAAAAAGAATAATAATAACATAGTTTCAGTACACTATTAGCTACTTTACCGTCAATTAAACCATATATTTAAAATCCTGATTATCTGCGTTCATCTGCGTCCGATTATCAAAAATTATTGAAAAACTATTCCTTTAATAAAACTTCCTTTTAAAGAAAGTTTTATGCGACTAACAATAAGCGGTCTTCCAGGCAGTGGAACAACAACAGTTGCAAAATTGCTATCGCAGGAATTAGCGATGGAGCTAATCTCTGCGGGCGAGATGTTCCGGCGAATAGCGAAAGAGAAGAAATTGCAGTTGGATCAATTTAGCGAATTAGCAGAGAATAACGATGAGTTCGATAGGCAGATAGATGAGATGCAGAGCAAGGAGGCGATGAAGCGTGACAATGTCATTATAGAAAGCAGACTGTCTGGATTCTTCGTCCCAAAAGCCGATTTGAAAATATGGTTGAAAGCGCCTTCGGAAATAAGAGCGAGAAGAATTGGAGGAC
>JAUWVD010000037.1 GCA_030617585.1 Candidatus Methanophagales archaeon | reverse complement strand
GTCATATTCATGTGGGGGAATGGAGTTGAGAAAAAAGCCCCTAATGTGGGCATATATTATGGCAGGATGTACGAAGCCAAATTCCTCGTTGGAATGGTAGCTGGTGCCATGACCAAGACAAACAAAATCGGCTACGCCGCTGGCATTCCAATACCTGAGGTAGTGAGAGGAATTAATGCCTTTGCCAGAGGAGTTGCCTCGGTTAATCCAGACGCCAAGGTCTATGTAGAGTGGGTGGGAGAATGGTATAACCCACCAAAAGAGAGTGAAGTAGCTTTAGCCCTTATTGATAATGGATGCGATGTCATAACCCACCATACTGACTCTTATGCTCCGGCGGTGGTAGCAGAGGAGAAAGGTGTCTGCTACATAAGTCTTAACTCAAATTTGAAGATGTTTGCTCCACAGGTATTTCTAACTGGCGCCGTTTGGAACTGGGCTCCCGTCATGACCGACATAGTGAAGGCAGTGCGTGAGGGAACATGGGATGAATATCCAGATCAGGACTGGTGGTATGGACTGGCTGAAGGAGGAGTAGAGCTTGCCCCCTTTAGTGACTTAGTTCCTGAGGCTGTGAGGGAGATGGTTGAAGAGAAAAAACAAGCGATCATCGAAGGAGAGTTTGAAGTTTTTCCCGGGATTACGGACGAGGAGCTACGAGAGATTTATTATTTCGACCCGAATGTAGTGGGCGAGCTTCCTGTAAGAGAGGCTGAAAAGGCAATAAAAATCGGTGCTATATACCCACTTACAGGCTCCCTGGCTACAACCGGTGCAGATGAAAAGGCATACTCTGTCAGATCATTGATCGAGAATATTACACTGTGTGGCCATGGAATCTTGCCACAAAAGAGCTCATCTGGCCCATGCCAAAGTGGGAGGAAAAAGAGCAGGTGAGAAAATGGGTGAAGTAATGGAAAAACGGACATTGTTTACCCTGTTCTTCTCTATATTTGCTGCAATATTAGGGTTAAGTATTATTTCTCCTATATTGCCAATCATAGCAGAGGATCTTAGAGTCACTGGTGTTTGGATGGGCCTAATATTTTCAGGCTTTGCCATTTCCCGTGCGATTGTTATGCCTATTATGGGTGGATTATCAGATAAATATGGAAGAAAGATTTTCATCGCATCCGGGCTGCTGCTTCTTGCGGTGATTTCACTCCTTTATCTCTTAGCCCATAATGAATATACACTCACAGCAGTACGATTATTGAATGGTCTGGCTGCAGGAATGGTTATTCCTGTTGCCATGGCATACGCAGGCGAGGTAGCTCAAGAGGGAAAAGAAGGCAGAGCTATGGGCACATTTATGATGATGTATTTCTTGGGTGTGGGTGTGGGACCTCTTTTAGGAGGTTTTCTCTGGCACTTATTTGGAATGACATCGGTATTTTATGCGATGTCTGGTATCAGCGTAATTGCACTTTTGCTTGTGTTACCTTTCTTGCCGGAAGTAAAGAAACACAAGGCAAGTAAAACAGAAGAGCATGAGTCTTTAAAAAGCATCATCAAACACGATGCCGTGAAAATAATCCTTCTTATAGGTTTTATCTCTGCTTTTCGACAGATTGTACTTGTGTCATTTTTGCCTTCGCAAGCCACAAGTTTCGATATCAATGCCGCTCAGGTAGGGATTATCATTGCTGTTGGCGTAATAGTTACTGGTATCTTAGTGTCTTACTTTGGTACTGTGGTGGATAAGTTGAGTAAGTATAAGAGGCTGCTGATGATGATCATTGGCTCATTTATTGGTACAATTATATTTATCGTGCCTCTATGTCATAATTTCATTACCCTTTTGCTGGTCAATGTTATTATAGGTATTTGTACCGCAATGTCAATTGCGGTTGCAACAGATATCGCCGCAGTGATCGGTAAAAAGGTGGGGATGGGCTTTTGGATGGGTATATTTAATACTACAATAAGTGTCGGTACAATAGCTGCTCCTTTAGTGGCAGGTGTAGTGATGGATTATGCAGGGATAAATTCTGTTTTCTATTTCGCCGGTATTCTATCTTTGGTATTTACTTTCACTGGTTGCTTTTATGTTTGGAGCTGGTCAAAGGTCAATAAACGGGTGTGACATCTTTTAAATTGGTATGCAATCATCGCCGTAGCTAACATTTTAAACCTTTTTACACTGCATGTTGGATTTACAGCCTGCCCGCCAAGTCAATCACAAAATCAACAGGTATTTCGACTGCCCTGCCCTGCACCGCCGGATCCATAGCCACCCATGAATTCAACGCAGTGCAAACAGCCAATATCCTACTACCTTCCAACGTTATCCCTGTTATCGTCTCAATAACCGTCTCTAAATTCACTATCCGTATTCCATACGTGGTTTCGATCACGTTAAGAAGCCCACGTGCCCGATCTTCAGCTTCTTCTTGGTTCATTTATTTGATTTTAAAATGTTTCGCAAAAGATATATAATTATGCGAAGTAGTTATCCCATGGCGCCATCAGTGGATAATTGTCGCTGGTGCTAAGCCATGAATCGGGATCGGTAGCCATCTGAGGATGGTTGTCACTGTTTCCGTCTATGCCGAAAGGAGTATCGGTGTAAGGAGTATCGCCGATTCCATCTCCGTCTGCATCTGTTCCTGTGTAATCGTTCTAGTTAAGAGCGTAGACAATGTGAAATTGAAAGCATATAAAGTCAATTTTAGTTTTGAAGATGTTGATTAGATAAACGCCGTATTTTGGGGAAATAAGGAAGAATCGCACCGCCATAGGGGACTTCTAATGTGGAAAAGTGGAAAGTAAAATAACGATGACGGTGGAGATGCTCAAGGGCAACGAAACTAATGTGACCGAAATGGCAATGGAAGGCAATGGGAGTGGCGTACTGGATTACATAAACAAATCAATGTGGATGACGATGAGAAGGTGTATGAACATGAGTAAAATTATGGATGAGAACACAAGTGAGAACACGAATGAAAACTCAAGTTCGGATATGCCAAGAACACCATGCAAGCAGATGGGGATATACCTCGTCAATAACACTATGTACCTGAAGCTTGTCATCGGTTCCACACTGCCGAATTTATCATTCTGGCAGAACGCAGGATAGATGAAGGGAAAAATGCCAGAGGAAGAGTGGGAATCAGAGGACCTACTTGGACAGCAAATGGAGCCTTGAAATTAAGATGCATCGGTCAAGATACTATGTCTCTCATTCAACCAATCGTTATGACAAAGAGACAAGAGACGAGAAGTGGTTGAGAAGATGTTTGACACCTACAAGACGGTGCTTAATGCTGACAAGCTCTACCTGCAGGATGATGAAAGCGTCTTTTGACACGTATTCATCGCGTTTCTTTCACTCTATTGGATTGCATATGTTCCCTAAAACGATTCGAAGTTAAGGCTATATATCCCGCTCCTGCTTATTCAACCACGGCTCTTTTAATATTGCAGGACAGTTTTTGTTCATGCTACAACGTCCACAATTCCTGTCTTTGCTCACACACCCGGCTAACTCAGCATATTTCAATGCCAGTGCAGCCCCCGAATCATTGAATTGCACTTCTTTTGGAGATTCACCGCCCCACGTTACGTTTTCTAAATGTCTTTTACATCTTCTTCCTATCTCCGCCAGTTCTTTCCTTGTAGGTCCCGGATGGTAATACAACATAAAACTAGGCCTAAATCCTATTAAGTGATAGGAAATTGAAGTATCGAAAGAAGCAATAAATTTTGCTATTTCTTCTATCTCATTATCATTTATCCCGGGCACCACAACGGTTTTAAGAGCTCTTATTTTTGCTTTGTTTTTGATTAGGTATTCCACATTTCTTAAGACCGGCTCAATAGGAGCGCCGCTTAAAGCCAGATGCGTATCATCATTAAAGGCATTTATCTCAAGTGCAATGTAAGAACAAATGTTGACTATCCGTTTCATACTCGCTTCGGTTGCAAATCCATTTGTTGTAAATGCTATTTTTAGTTCTGGCATCAATTTCTTTGCCTCTATTACTACTTCTTCGATATAAGGGAGATGTATTGTCGGTTCGCCACCGGTAAAACCCAGCTTTTCGAGTCCTGCTGCTCTTAATTTATCTACCGCCTCTTTTGCCATTTCTTTTGGAGCAACGTAACCGCGATAGAACCAATTGGTATCCGGATATTGCGATAATCTGTAAGCGTTGCAGTAGAGACATCTAAAATTGCAGCCGAGTAGTGTTATTGAGTAACTTTTAAGCGATTGCGCTAGGCAGGTATATGCAATCTCAGGCAGTTTTACGTTGCATACGCCCACCTCCCTATATCTGTTAATTCCGCATTTCCATTCGCACAATTTGCAATTCTCGAATCCGTTCATGTTACCTCATTCTCGACTTTCATGTATATCATATATAAATTTTTATTATACTCGATCTAAAATCCTGCGGATTTATCTTGCTATCGTATTTCGCATCTGCTAACTCCGTCTCTGGTTTCTTATCGATTTCGGGATAAGCGATCTTGTGGATGTTTTCAGTTACAAACAGGTCAGTGCACTCAACTACATACGCCAATTGCATCTCGAAGATTAGACGTGCTTGGCTTTCTTCCTGCGGGTGCGATGGAATAGAAGATAGGAGACTTTTCAAATAGTTACCCAACCAGGTAACAAATCGGAGGAAACCGAAAACTTTATATGGTAACAATTTATAGTTACCATATAAAGAAACAATAATGCGCGCCGAGAAGGGGTGGGTGGCTCGTGGCGCGTATTCGCAAAGGGGATGAACACCAAAGAGATAGCACTGAGGAAGGGCACGTTAAACATACCCCCCTAAAAAAAATAGGAGATGATATGAAATAAATGAGAAGTGAAATAAAGCCGAGGAGTAGATGGGATATCATCCTGGATATTTTAGATGCGATCGCGATATCGGAAAATATGGCAAAAAAGACCCGCATCATGAAAAAGGCGTATTTGGATTGGAGAAACTTTCAGCGACATTTTGGCTTCCTGATAGAGGGAGATTTTATAGAACAAATTGATGACCCTTCTAGAGGAACTGTCTACGGACTTACAGAGCGGGGCAACGATTTAAAGTCGAAATTAAAGGATCTAGGAACAATAGTATCTGCATAACTGAGGAGCAAATACAATATTTGTTTTGTATAGCTAACTGATCTACCCACACCCCATTAACCAATCATCATTTCTAAGCCCATTGGAGAGCAATACGTCACTACACAAAAGCCTGTCAGAATTGGTCACCGCGAAGTTGGAAGCGCCACCGCTATCGATAAGAGCCGCTAAGAAGTGGGGGATTCTTGATTATGGTCTAATCTCTTGACTTCTTCTTCACCTTTCACTATACTCCTAAAGCGACAAGCCCTGATAGCTTCACCTTTTAAAGTGCCCCTCGCCCCTCTCGTCCAGCTCCTACTTCTCACTCCCTCAGGATAATGTGGTTTAACATAATATTAAAGTCTTAGTGAAATACAGCAATGAAAAAGGAACTTGTTTTCATCACCTCGAACAAGCACAAAGTAAAAGAGATAAGAGCGCTGGCTAACTCAGAATCGAAGGACATAACCATCGTGCATCTTGATTATGACTATCCCGAATTTCAGCTCGATGAGATAGAAACGGTAGCGGAAGAAAGTGTGAATTATATACGGCGGTATACGCCGATAAAAGAGGAAAAGCCATTCTTCATCGAAGATTCGGGGTTGACCATACCAGCTTTAAATGGCTTTCCTGGCCCATTCTCCGCATTTGTATTTAATAAAATCGGCAATTTCGGTATTCTGAAATTGATGGCTGATAAGAAGGGAGAAGAGAGAAGAGCCACTTTTAAAACTGTTGTTGCATTCTGCGAATCCAAGGAAAAGGCACCTATGCTCTTTGTCGGCACCTCCGAAGGTAGAATAGCAAAGGCGGCTAGGGGAGAGGGTGGCTTTGGCTATGACCCGATATTTGAATTGGAAGGTGCGAATAAGACATTTGCGGAGATGAGTACAGAAGAGAAGAATGTTGTATCGCACAGAGGCCGTGCATTCAGGAAATTATTGGATTATATCGCCTAGATCTTTTCTGCGTATCTATGTATAAACCCTTTGGTATACATTAATTTAGAAAAATTTAAATACCCCTTTTCATTTCTATATGCTATTGGTGGAAGAACATGAAAATGGGTAAGGTGCCAAGCGGTTTTGCCGCTACCCTGAGGCGGGTGGAAGGAGAAACAAAGGTGCGAAGAGTTTTCCCTATAACTGCGATAATAATTAGTTCTATCTTGCATAAAATGACCGTGTTTTTACCTCGAGAAAACAAATTCTTTGACCTCTTTGAGGAGCTTGCAGATAAGGCCGTGGAAGCAGCGGATCTATTGGTCGATTTGGAAATAAAATATTCTGACCTTCCGCAAATCAGTGAGCAGCTTAGAATGCTGGAAGAGGATGCTGATTCGATTGTTCATCAGATAATACAGGGGCTGTATTATGACCACACTCGTGTCACGGAAGAGAAGGGAGACATACGTTATTTCGCTCATAATCTCGACAATGTAATAGACGGTATAGAGAAAGCGGTAGTGAGGTTGTCATTTGCGCAGAAGCAAGAGGTTCCGGAGTCGGTGACTGAGTTCTCGCCAATTATCAAGGAGGCATCAGAGGAAATAAGAACGGCAGTTCGTTGCCTGCGGGATCTAAAAGGTGAAGAGAGCACTTTAGAAGCTTGTTGCATAAGGATAAACGAATTGGAAAACGCCGCAGACAAAGTGAACCGGAAAAGGCTGCGAATACTGATGACTACGCCCGTAGAAGATCCTAATGAGCTCCTTGATCGACTGCTGCTCAAGGAGATAGTAGAGATCTTGGAAGATACAATGGATCAGAGTGAAGATGTAGCGAATATCCTGGAAACATTTAGGTTGAAGGGCGGTATTTAGTAGATGCTATCGGTTTTTGGCTATGTTATCATAATAATAGCTCTTGCACTGCTCTATGACTTTTTTAATGGTGCGAATGACAGTGCGAATTCAATTGCGACTGTAATAGCGACCAAAGCGCTGACGCCGCTAAAAGCATTAGCGTTGGCAAGTCTTTTTAACCTCACAGGCGCTTTTGCTATTACCGCAGTAGCGGCGACTATTGGAAAAGGGATTGTTTCACTACCCGAGCTGGAACAGGAGATTGCATTCATGGTTCTTATCGGTGGTTTACTTGGTGCGATAATATGGACTTTCACCTGCACCGCGCTTGGAATTCCTATAAGTGTGACACATTCGTTGGTAGGAGGTTTACTTGGTTCGGGAATAGTTGCAGGCGGGATGGGGATAATACAATGGGAAGTGCTAACAAATAAGGTATTTCTTGCTATTGCGCTTGGCCCGTTTATAGGATTTGCAGCAGGAGCAGTTATATTTATCGTCACTAATTGGGTGCTCCACTTTTTCTTTAAAAAAACACCTACTCCTGCGACCGAAAGAGTATTTAAGAAATTGCAGATTATTTCGTCCTCCTTTATGGCGTTCAGCCACGGTATGAACGATACCCAAAATGCAATGGGCGTAATAACAGCAGCTTTGTGGATTGGTGGCGTTATCTCCTATTTTTACGTACCTTGGTGGGTGATGTTAATGTGCGGGTCTACGATGGCATTGGGCACATTCTTACTGGGCTGGCGCGTGATAAAGACTGTGGGGTGGCGATTGGCGAAGTTAGAACCGAAACATGGGTTCTCCGCCGAAACGGGTGCTGGTCTCGCAATAGTAGGTGTAAGTATAGCGGGTATGCCTGTAAGCACCACGCACGTATTAGCTTCCGCAGTGATAGGAGGGACGTTCTTCCAAAGCCTTCGCAGAATAAGATGGTCAGAAGTGGGAAAAATGGTCACTGCCTGGGTAATAACCATTCCGATAGCGGCGTTAGTAGGCGGAATGGCGTTTTGGGTGGTTCAGTTGTGTTTGTGAGCTGAAGTAGCTCTTCGTTGATGCTGCTGAAGGATACTTGTACCGACAATATATTCAGTTTAAGCTGTATAATTTGGTGTCGTAGTATATAAAAGTTATCTATATATAGTACTGATAGTTTTTATATAATTCGTAGATATTATATATATTCCAGAGGTGAAATAAGAAAAAATGGAAAAAATAAAGACGGCCGTGATGGCGGCTATAGTAGTAGCGATGATAGCGACTATTGGTACAGCGGCGGTCCCAATGCCCGTGCAAGCAGCAGAGCTTTCCGGCGAACTGACAATCGCAGGCTCTACAACCGTGCTTCCGATAAATCAAGAGAGTGCACGAGTTCTTATGGTAGAGAACCCAGGGCTAAGAATATCCGTCTCTGGTGGCGGTTCCGGTCACGGCGTAAAGGCGGTAGGCGAAGGTGCAATAGATATAGGTGCGGCATCAAGGGACGTGAAATCGAAAGAGATGGAGATGTATCCGGATCTGAAGCCGATGGCAGTAGGAAAAGATAGCGTGGCTATCGTTGTTCATACGAATAACGATGTAAGCGACCTGACGATGGAAGATGCATCGAAGATATTCAGTGGCGAGATAACGAACTGGAAGGATGTTGGCGGCACAGATGGCGAGATTCGTGTGATAACGCGAGAAGGTGGCTCCGGAACGAGGGATTGCTTCGAGACTTCGGTGATGAAGCCTTTTGATCGAGAGATAGCAGGAAAAGCATCGGTTAAACCATCGAACGGTGATATAAGAGCAACTGTCAGCAGAGATGAGAAGAGCATTGGTTATCTCTCCCTTGGATACGTAGACGAATCACTCAAAGCGATCAAAATAGACGGTGTGGAAGCGACAGAAGAGAATGTGCTTTCTGGCGATTATCCAATTTCGAGGAGTTTGTATATCATAACGAAAGGGGCGCCAAGCGAACTTG
>JAUWVD010000120.1 GCA_030617585.1 Candidatus Methanophagales archaeon | reverse complement strand
ACGGGAATATGGAGTTGTAAAGCCGCGATTCGTATTGGAAGATGAACGATGTATTCTTTGCGGATTGTGCACACGGGTCTGTGATGAGTTAGTTGGTGTTTCGGCGATAAACGTTATAAGTCGTGGTGTAGAGCGCGAAGTTGGTACACCGTACAGGGAGCTATCTGATGATTGCATCGGGTGTGGTTCATGCGCTCTTGTATGTCCCACGGAAGCAATAAAGCGGGAGCGGAATATATATCCGACTACGGCAGAGGATATAGTGGAACTAGAGGATAAATACCTGGTGGGCGAACGTGATGACGAACTGGGCGTTTATAATGATATTACTGCCGGTAAGGCTGCTACGGGCGGTCAAGACGGTGGAATGGTTACAGCACTCCTCATTGCAGGTATTGAGAATAATATCTTTGATGCTGCACTTGTGGTACAGCGAGCGACGGGTTATAATGCGGAGTATGTGGTAGTTGATGATGTAGCAGGGATATTGAGTGCGAGCAGCACGAAATATCTGCGTGTGCCTATGATGTCTAAGCTAGAGGCGGCGTTGAAGGCTGGTAAGAGACGAATTGCAGTGGTTGGAACGCCATGTGAAGTCAGGGCGGTGCGGAAGCTGCAGCAACTGTGGGATTTGGAACGCAAATACCCGGGTGTTGAGCTGACCATATTAGGCTTGTTCTGTTTTGAGAGTTTCGATTACTTGGGTTTGAAGGAATATACGAAGCGGACATTTGGCGTTGAGCTCGATAAAGCGGAAAAGACGCAGATAAGCAAAGGGAAATATATCGTTACGGCTGATGGCAAGGATTATTCATGCGATGTGCGAGAGATGGAGTCGGAGATAAGAGAAGGCTGTGCGTTCTGCGATGATTTCGCGTCCAGACTTGCCGACATCGCTATCGGCTCGGTTGGCAGTTCTGATGGGTATTCCACGGTGATTGTGCGATCTAAAGCAGGTAAGAAGCTGCTGGATGCTGCTGAGTTCACTCGCGCTGAAGTGGATAAGAAGGAGATTGCGAAACTGGTAAAGTTTAAGAAGAGGAATGCCGATAGGAATTTCGCGAAGATTTTGGATGGTGTGGTGGTGTAGCGGAGATAAGAAACCACGAGATTACAGGTGATTACACAGAGGGGAGAAAACGAACGATAATATCTGAGTTCAGGAAGGCATCTAAGTCAACCGTGATAAGAAAAACAGCGGGACATAGATCTATGCGTGTATTTATTTATGGCTGGTTTGCCTTGCGAGTGTTACGTTGAGAAGAGGTGGAGGGCAATAATAAAATAAGGAACGATTTCTTCAAAAGTGAAATTGACTATCGCGCGGCAGTTTCATCTAAATGGAGATGAGGGCTAAAATGAAAAGCTATAATCAGGTTAGAAAGGGGAGCACAGAAGCTCTTGCTCAGACCTTTGAAAATGATGCATTTGCTTCGAGATTTGTGTGGTGAAGAGGTGGAAAGTAACTGCTCAATATTCGGAGGAGTTCTAAATCCCAAACTACGAATCTCAAATAACAAACAATATCCACTACAAAAATCCCAATATTCAAAACAGACTTCTTTCAGGGTTTGTTTTGAACTTAGATATTTGAATTTGTTTGTAGTTTGATGCTTGTTGTATATGAAGTATAATTTTTCTGCCATAGAGTACACCAAGAGCACTGAGTTATTTTCCCTCTGTGTCCTCTGCGATCTCGCTGGCTAATTAATCGTTTTTGAATTCTTCTTGATTTTGATTCAACCCGTAAAAACTTAATAATCAAGACTTTAGAGTAGCATCTCTGTAAATCTATGAAATCTGTGTCTATGATAAATATCAAAATTGGTAAATTATTTACAGGGAGTTCCCTAAGTCCTTTTAGATCGTAGTGGCTTTGTTATTACACAATAAGCATGGTTTAATGCGATTTCTTGCGCTCGATGTGCATGTGTTGCGGAAATCAATTTTACTTTTCCTGGTTTTCTGAATTGGCAAACGACACGCTCACCTTCTATTGCATCACCAAGCTTATAATATGAAGGCATTATTTCGTCTCCTCCAACTTTCCCGCCTTTATAAGCTCTTCCACGACTTGCATCGTTATCTTCAAATCCAGTCCAAGTGTATCAGCTGCGATGTCAGGGTAAATAGATTCGCCTTCGTGTTCATCATAATAATTCTGTATCTTCTCTTTTGCCTCTTCCTCTGTTGTTTCTTTTACTTCTACAATCCTAACGCTCACAGGTAATGACGTTATGTTCCTCTCAAGATTGTCAACCTTACTCATTAATATAGAAATATCTAACCTTAACCTATCGATTATTTCGCGGAATTCTTCGATTTTTCTATATAATTCTTTAGTTCCAAGAGGCTCTGCCGCCATTGTTACTTCCTTATGGGTAACGATCCCTCTCGTTCTCGCTTCTTCCATTTCATACGCCTCTTCTTTCTATCTGTAATAGTATAAAGGTATGGTGGTTTAAAGTATGATGAATGACAGGATTTCAGCAATTCGGTTGGAGTGCTGTGTTAATATATAGTGGCGGAGTTCTGCGGCAATTAAAAGGATAAGGCTAAAGTAGCTGTTGAGACGCTGCTGAAGAGACTTGATATTTAAGGACCTGCTGCCTCTATCGCCACTTCAACCGTTGCAGCATCCACTTCCTTTGCCTTTAGTTCTCCATCAGTTGCTTCAATATCTATAGCGTATGTTCCATCATCTGCGGAGTATGTCTGCCATTCGCCCTCATATCGCCCATCACCATTATAATCGTGCATAACCACAGTCGTCCCAACATTGTCTTCTTTATGTATGTATGCCCGTACAAAAGAGACATCGGTAGTAGATAGCGGGACAGCGTAGACACCGCTACAACCTGCGCAGAACGAACCAGGGTTATAAGGAACTTCTTCATCGTCCTGAATAATTAATGACCCCTTTGACTTTTCTTCCATTTCTGACCTGAGTTCAACATCAGCATATATCTTCACTGTACTCCCTTTATATGCAAAACTCGGTTCTACACTCACATTTGAGATCGGTATGGTTAGCACATCATTAGTTTCACACCATACGTTCCATGACTCATCATAATTCCGCACTTGATAGCCCATCAGCCGCAATGCAAAGTACAAGAACGACGAGCTCGCTCCTGACCAGCAATAGACAAACGTGTCCTTGCTCTTATCCAATCTCTTGATCACGACTGGCGATAAAAGAAACTCCAGATCATCTGCACCCTTCAGCCGGTATCCATCTCTAAAGAGTTCTTCGTACTCTATGTTGATTGCACCTTCGATATTACCCGCCTTGTAGTCTTCTGTCGTTCTTGTATCCACTATCTGAACCGTTGTGCGATTAAGGTTATTTTGAACCCACTCGGTGTCTGCAAATCTATCCGCCATTACATTTGCGCTATAATATGTGGTTGGCGATCTTGGTGTCACGTTCTTCGTGCATCCATATGTAGCATTCCATGCATCAAACCCGCCATCTAGTACCGAAACGTTTTCATGCCCGATGTATTCGAACGTCCAGAAGATGTAAGAAGCTGCAGAAAGTCCGCCACAGGTCTGGCATGTATCACTATACACAATTACGCCGTTATCCGGGCTTATTCCATAGTCTCCCAAGAGCCCGGTCACATTTTCCAAAGAAGTCAGAACACCGTTATCTACTCTGAAAAGCTCCCAAGGCGAATTTATCGCTCCCGGTATGTGCCCCGCCGCATATTTTGCCGGCGAACGGACATCCACAATCACGACATTTGGATCACTAACATTCTTAACTTCGTCTATGTAGGTAATGAGGCTAGGATTTTCATATTGACTATTTGTAGGACGAATTGGGATAGCAGTTTCAAAAATGGTATGCGAACGATCAGGACTGACGCTCTTGGAAGAACTTTTCCTTTCCGCCTCCTCACCCATCAAAAAACTTGGCGAGAAATAGTCGTCATCGGACGGGCTGTCCAAATAGTCTATAGCTGGACCACTATGAGGGCAGTTACAGCCCATTGCACTCATCAAAGATCCATCCCCTGCAACTGTTCCAACTGTTACCGTTAACAGCATCATACCCACTACCACAGACAACGCAATTATTTTCATTCTTTATTTATCGACTATCCTTCTGCATCTTTCAACGATTTATGCTAATATAACCTGCGATATATAAAAAGGGTAAGCGGAGATTTCAGCGTCCATATCTGCGCTCTCGCCACTGGAAATCACGAACTGCACGGTATAGATCGATCTTCCTGAATTTTAACCAGTTAACATCAGTGAAATAAAATTCGCTATACACCGATTGCCATATCAGGAAATCCGCTAAACGAGTTGCACCAGACCTTATAACGAGGTCGGGTTCTGACTTGAATATCAATTGTGATTCCAGCAGTTTCTCATCTATCTCTTCGGGCTCTAGTTCCCCTCTCTCCACTCGCGCCACAATCTCCTTTATACCTTTCGTTAACTCGCTTCGCCCACC
>JAUWVD010000138.1 GCA_030617585.1 Candidatus Methanophagales archaeon | reverse complement strand
CGCCGCTTCCTCTTTTTTTATTATCCCTCGCTCTTTTAGCATCACTACATGCGCCTTGTCCACGAGCAGATCGGCGTAAAATAGCCATCTGTCCGATTCCAGTGATTGGATAAAATCCTTCTCTCGCTTCTCCATCTTCATATCAACACTTTATTTAGAAATACTCTATTGTTAGTGGCTATTAATTTTTGTGTTTCTTTAACCTTTATAATGGTCAAATTCTCTGTGTTGGACATTTAGATAAAAAAAGATTGATCAAGATGACCAATAAAGAAGAAATGAAGCGCATAGAGAAAGAAATAAAAGGCTGCAAACGTTGTGAGCTATGGAAGACGAGAACCAATCCGGTTGTCGGAGAAGGCGCACTATCTGCGAGAATACTGTTCGTGGGTGAAGCCCCGGGCTACAATGAAGACTTAAAAGGCAAACCTTTTGTCGGGAAAGCGGGAAAGGTGCTTGATGAGTTATTAGAATCCAGAGGATGGCAAAGAGCCGACGTATATATAGCTAATGTTTTGAAATGCCGACCACCAGGCAACAGAAATCCCTTAACGGACGAGATAAGAGCTTGCACACCCTTTTTAGATGCACAACTAGAACTCATCGAACCTGCGGTTATAGCAACACTTGGTAACTTCTCATTATCTTATATCTTTGCTAAATTCCAGTTGAAGCCAGAGACGATAGGAAAGATACACGGTAATGTATTTACGGTAAGCACAATTGCGGGTATTAAACGGATAATACCTCTGTATCATCCCGCAGTTGTTACTTACAATCCAAAGATGAAAGAAGTCTTGATTGATGATTTTAAGGTGCTGGCGAAATGAGCTCAAAAATCCGTTTCTAGCTTCAACCCGCCTTCTCCAGTCTTCACTTCCATTACAAGTGCACCCGCAATATCGAGCGCTGTTTTTATTCTAGCCCCTGACTCTTTTGGCAGCACTATGACAGAACCTACACCACCCATTTCGTTCAACCCTCCTGCTCCTGTTACTTTCGCACCCAAGGCGCCCAACGCCTGTGACACCTTCACGAGTTCGCTTAATCGTCCTGGCACCACACCTATTGCATCCAGCAAACCATGATTTATGTACATCAGCGCACCCAAATTCACGAAATCCTTAGCCTCTATCGCCTTGATTGCCTGTGCTGTTATTTCATCAGCGGCATCGAAGATATAATCAAAGATTGCATTAAAATTTTCCTTTCGCTTCTTAACCTCTTCTACAACCCTTTTTGTCTTTAATCCAATCTCAGAAGCTTTTTTGGTACCCATATTCAAAGGTATGCTGCCAATACACCCCACAATCAAATCTAATCCAGCTAACGGTAGCCTCTTCACTTCGTTTCGCTCTATCAGCACATACCCGCCATAAGTAGAAATTGCGGTGTCAATAGGACTGGCTGCGCCTTGGACCGTGAGTTCAACATGATGTGCGTCATTTCTTATCGCTTCTAAATCGCCGCTTAGCCCGAAATACTCTTTGAGCGCAGCGATAGTAGCAACACAAGTAGCTGCTGAAGACCCTAACCCAGCAGAAAGGGGTATTTCAGACTTTATTTCTATTTCCACTCCACCCCCGCTTAGACCATATCGCTCTTCAATATATCCAATTGATTCCTTGACATACGCAACTGCTTTCGTTGCACTACCATAATCCTTGTAAGGGTATGCTCTCCTTGCTCCACCTTCTAAATCAAGCTCCAAGCCAAAAGTAGGTATGTTCTCGATTTTCACGTGATACCCATCTTCTTCTCTGTCCGATACATTTACCGTAAGCCGTTGGTTTATCGCCGTAGCTAAAGCTCGCTTACCATAAACCACAAAATGCTCACCAAATAGTATCACCTTTGCAGGGACAGATGCTCGTACTTTTTTTGCCATTTGCCATTTCCCACCAAGATATTAGAGAAATCATTCTGTTAAAAAGATTAGTGAAGCGGTAAAAGAGGAAAGAGTTCATAAAGAGTATCTATTCTTTCGCCACCTTCCGGTTTCGCTCTCACCCCTACAATAGCACAACCTGCGGACTTGCCAGCCAGGAAATCTATTTCTGTGTCCCCTACGAGTATCACATTCTCCGGCTTTAATGTTAACTTCTCACAAGCAGCCACCACCATTTCAGCATTGGGCTTACCATTTTTCACGTCATCGCCTGTAACAATCACGTCAAAATGATTAGAGAGCTGAAAGTGCTCGAATATCGCACGAACATTCTCTTTGGGCGTATTCGTGACTAACCCTACTTTAAGCTTATACTCTTCTCTTACACGGCCCAAAACCTCTTTTACGCCGGGAAAGAGCTCAATAAGGCCTATTAATTTCAGTTGCTCATTGATGCAATACTTCCCCGCTTCTTCACCCAGATTCAAATCCGCTAGATTATGCTCCAGGTCAGGGCCCCAGCATTTCTCCCTGAATTCTGCTCGGCCTATTTCTTCCTTACCATAAGCCCTTAACATCTCATTAAACGCGTGATACCAGCTTTCAAATGAGTTTATTAGTACACCATCAAGGTCAAACAGGATTGCTTCAATCGTTTTCATCGTATTTGGTATTACTATATCATATAGCATTTAAAAAATAGTTTTAAAAATATAAACCCTTCTTTACTTTAGTCTAATGTCCAAATTCTTTGACCTCAATGTGCATGCATATCCGGAAACCAAAGTGCCCGCAGAGAAGTTGCTCCGAGCTGCGAAAAGATATGGCTATACGGGCATTGCCATAACAAACCATGATGATACTGAAGGAAGTGAGTTAAAATCGAATTTCTGCTTTAGTGGTATTGAGATAAGAGCAAATTCGGTTGGAGACTTGAAAAGGAAAATAAAGTTATATCATGGTAAAGTAGCCGTATTAGCAGTTCATGGCGGTAATGATAAAATAAATAGAGCTGCGTTAGAGGATCACCGCGTGGATGTCCTAGCACATCCCAGCGGGGAGAAAAGAGGAGGGGCTCTGAACCACGTATTAGCAAAATTGGCTGCTAAGAACGGTGTTGCAATAGAGTTCAATCTAAATGCAATAATAAACAGCAGAAAAGGTGAGAGAGCACGAGTGCTATTGAAAATGCGATCGCATTTGAAGCTTGTACGGAAATACAAAGCCCCAATGATATTAACCAGTAATGCGTGTTCCATATACGATTTAAGGGCACCACGAGAGATGATTGCACTTGCATCACTATTTGGGATGGAACGAGAAGAGGCGACGAGTGCATTAAGTGATTTCCCACAGGGCATATTAGAGAAGAGATGGAAAAAGGAGAATGATGTGGTGGTGCTAAAAAACGTAAATTTAGAAAGTCCACGTAAATCAGTGTAAATCAGTGTCTTTAACAGAATGTAGTTATACTTTATATACAAGAACAATGTGCAAAATTCAAAATCGATTTCTATTTTCTATTTTCTATTTCGCAGTGCTGATCCCACCTTCTCTTCGTGATAGGAGGCGGTATCTCGTGTTTGAGTGGATAAGTGAGCGGGTGATAGATAAATGGACATTGCTAAGCGAGATACGTGACTCTATTTTTTCATTATATGGCGATGTGGGTGCGAGTGAAAGTAAAAGAAAAACACTAATCGATGAGGCAACACAACTCGTCAAAATCTTTAGTTCGATACTGCAAAAATCCAACTGAGTTCATAACTTTGTATTTTTTACTTGTATTTTGTTTGTATTTTGGTGCTTGTAATTTGGATTTTTTTTACTGAGCCATACAGACATAGTACCTATATATGTCTTAGTCATCTTGCTATTAAATTAAATCATGTTGAAAATTGCTCGTGTTGAGATTGGAAGGTCGAAAAGGCGATATAACAAA